>NZ_JAOZOZ010000158.1 GCF_029933015.1 Hydrogenimonas sp.
CCGATTATCGTGGCGGCGCAGAACCTGGCCGCCCGCTACCTCTCGAAAAAATAGGTTCTACTCGAAATCGTACGCCGTGACGATGGGCTCCCGGCCCGTCGTTTTATCGGTGAAGTATTCGTAGAAGCAGAGTCCCATGAAGCCGCCGGAAACATTGTAAACGTTCTTCCATCCGCGGTTCTGCAGCGCCAACAGGGCGTTGTAGGAGCGCTGGCCCGAGCGGCAGTGCAGATAGACCGGTTCATCGGTTGGAATTTCGTCAAGACGATCACGAAGCTCCGAGAGGGGGATATGTTTCGCCCCTTTGATGTGGGCCACGTCCCATTCGTACTTCTCCCGCACGTCGACGATGCAGGCCCCCTCTTCCACCAGCCGGCGTATGTCGCGCATCATGATATGCCTGAACGCTTCGTGCAGCAGATTGGACGCCACGTAACCTCCCATGTTCACTACGTCTTTGGCTGTGCCGAAAGGTGGTGCGTAGCAGAGTTCCAGATCCTTGAGATGGTCGATCGTCGCCTTGGCTGTGATGGCGGTGGCGATGACATCGATCCGTTTGTCCACGTTACCCCGGCCCACCGCCTGGGCACCGATGATGCGGCCCGTCGGTTTTTCGAAGACGATCTTGAAGTGCAGCTCTTCGGAGTCTGGCATCAGCCCCACTTTGTCTTTGGGGATGATGTAGGCGACTTCGTGCTCGATGCCCAGCGCTTCGGCGGTCCGTTCGTTGAGACCCGTCGAGGCGCCGTTGTAGTTGAAGACTTTGACGACCGAGGAGCCGATGTAGCCCGGGTAGTTGACCGGAATGTTGTGGATATGATTGGCCACCGCCCGCGCCTGTTTCTGCGCGGGTCCCGCCAGTGCCAGCGTCATGTAGTCGCGCATGATCGGATTGTAGACCTGGATGGCGTCGCCCACGGCGTAGATGTCCGGATCGCTGGTTTTGTAGTTGTGGTCGACCCAGATGGAGCCCTTCTTTCCCAGTTTGAGCCCCGCCTTTTTCGCCAGATCGCTGTCTGGCATGACACCGATGCCCATGATGACCACTTCGCTCTCGAAACTCTTTCCCGACTTCAGTATCACGCGGTTTTCTTCGAAGGCGACAACCCTGTCTCCGACGATCAGGTCGATGCCGTGGTCGATCATCTCCTTGTGAAGCACCTGGACGATATCCTCGTCGAACTGCCGCAGCACCTGCGGCGGAGACTGCACAAGCGTGACGGTATGTCCCGCTTCGATCAGGTTTTCCGCAACCTCCACACCGATGAAACCGCCGCCCACGACGGTGATACGTTTCGGTGCCAGCTCTTCGATACTTTTGGCGATGCGGTCGATATCGACGACATTTCGTACGGTAAAAAGGTTGACTTTTTCAATCCCCGGCACATCGGGAACCACCGGTCTGGCGCCGGGGGAGAGAATGAGCTTGTCGTAGCGCTCCCGGTAACTCTCTCCCCTCTTCAGGTCTTTTACCTCCACCTCATTTGTCTCCCGGTAGATCGCGACCACCTCGCTGTTGACCCTGGCGTCGATGGCGTACTGTTTTCTGAAGAGCTCCGGACTCATCAGTACCAGATCTTCGGCCTTTTCGACCATGCCGCTCAAATGGTAGGGAAGGCAGCAGTTGGAGAAGGAGACGTGGGGCCCCTTCTCGAACATGATAATCTCGTCCTCCTCGCTCAGACGACGCAGCCGCGCCGCGGTCGATGCGCCGCCTGCGACACCGCCGACGATCAGATATCTTTTTCCCATTGTGTCTCCTTTTCGTTGATTTGCAAATCGATTGCGCACTTGCCGCGCGCTCTGGCATAGGGCAGCATGATCAAAAGACCCAGTATCGCCGCGGCGACCATCGTCAGCGTCACTTCCGGGTCGTCGAAGTTTCTCGACGCTACGAGTATCGCCGCCGATATGTTACGTTGCGCCGTGGCGATGGAGAGCATAAAACGCCGTTCCGGGTTTCCAAATCCGAAGATATAGCCGATCCCCATCGCCCCCGTCAATAACAGGAGAATCGATACGAGTCCCCATCCCCACAGTCCCAGAATGCTCTTCGTATGCAGTAGAATCAGTGCACCCGCCAATATCACAAGAGCGAAATCGCTGATCTTTACAAAAACCGGGCGGAGTCTTTCTGCCGTTGTCTGAAAGTGCGCTTTTACATAGAGCGAAGCCACCAGCGGCACGAGCATCAGCGTTACGAGTGATTTTGCGATCTGCAGAGAGTCCACTTCGGTACCCTTCAGAAAATATGGAAGTACCAATGGCATATAGAATACCGTCGCAACCATCAGCAGAAGCATCAGGGCGATCGACATGGCGGGATCGCTCTTTGCGATACAGGCAAGTTTTGGCAGAAAGGGAGCTCCGGCAGCGACGGAAAGGAGGACGATACCCTCTTTTACACCCATTGACAAAGGCAACAGTTCCACGAGCAGATAGGCAAAAAACGGTACGGCGAGAAAATTGGCCGCGAGGACGAGTGTGACGAGTCTGACGTTTCTCAACGGTTTTGCAATCTGCCGGATTGTCAGATTGAGTCCCATCGCGATCATGCTGCCTACAACGAAAGCGAGGACCGAAAACTGAAAGATTATCTCCAGAAATTCTTTCATCGAACTCTCACGGTACGATCACTGCGCGCCCTTTTATCTCCCCACGGGCGAGTTTGTCGAGCGCAATTTCCACCTCGTCGAGCCTGAAGCGCGTGATACTGGGCTTGACAAGGCCCTTCTCCATCATACCGATCAGTTCCAGCAGTTCCAGCTTGCTACCGCCGAACGTGGTACTGATGAACGTGCCGTAAGGCTGTGAAAGAGGGTGAAAGGCAAAACGTCCCTTTCCTCTTCCCGCTACGACGATGTGTCCCAGGGGTTTGATCATATGAACCGCCAGTTCCATCGTCTGTGCGGACCCGACGAAATCGAGCACGGCATCGAAAGTGAGTGATCCGACGCTCTCTTTTTCGGAAGGGAGCGCTTCGTCGGCACCCAGTTCCAGGGCGTGGCGACGGGACTTCTCACTGCGGGCAAAAGCCGTAATGTGTGCCGGCGTGATCTTTGCGAGAATCTGGAGGGCTATGTGTCCCAGTCCCCCGACACCGATGACACCGACCCGGCTGCCGCCTGTCAGCAGAGGCAGCACCCGTTTGAGGGCATGGTAGGAACTGAGACCCGCATCGGTCAGAGGCGCCGCTTCCACCGGGTCCATCGAGATAGGTACAAGCGCCGCCGCGGGTGCTATGGTGTATTCGGCCAGGCCCCCGTCGAGGCCGATGCCGACCTGCGGGCCTTTGTTCAGGCAGTAGTTGTTCCACCCCGCGGCACAGTATCGGCAGTGACCGCAGCCTACCAGTGTCACCAGCACCGGTTGGCCGGCTTCGAAGCCACGCACTCCGGAACCCGCTTTGTCGATCCATCCGCCCACTTCGTGTCCGAGAGTCCAGGGTAGCTCGATATTGTAGTGGGACGGGCACGCTTTCCATTCGTGAATGACATGCAGGTCCGACTGGCAGATGCCGTTGCCGGCCACCTTGATCCGCACCTCGCCGGGTCCCGGTTCGGGCA
>NZ_JAOZOZ010000159.1 GCF_029933015.1 Hydrogenimonas sp.
GCGATGGAGAGAAGCTGGTGCCCCAGACAGATACCGAACATCGGCACCTTCGCGGCGATCAGCTTGCGGATCTTCTCCTGCTCTTCTTTGAGAATGAGCGGATCCCCCGGGCCGTTGGAGAGGAAAACGCCGTCGATCTCACCCTTTTCGTACCGCTCGATCAGCTTCTCGGCGTCGACGCTGTTGGGCACCACCTCCACATGCATGCCCGCTTCGGTCAGTTCGTTAAGGATGTTGCGCTTGACGCCGAAATCGAGGGCGACGATGCGTGCCTTCGGCTGCGGCGCGTCGTGGTAGCGGAAAGCCCGTGCATCGTAGTGGCCGTGGGTATGCTCGTAGGGCTCCTTGGTACTGACCGCTTCGATATAGTTGACTTCGCTGATATGGGGAGCGTCGGCCAGAAGTTTCGCCAGCTCCTCTTTGTCGGAGATCTCCGTCGAGGCGATCATCATCATCGCCCCCTCTTCCCGCAGGGTTTTGGTCAGGAAGCGGGTATCGACATCGCAGATACCGAGTACGTCGAAACGTTTCAGAAGCTCGTGCAGCGGCTCTTCGCTGCGGAAGTTCGAAGGCTCCTCCTGATACTGCCGGACGATGATGCCCTTGCACCAGGCCGCCTTCGACTCCATATCCTCTTCGTTGCATCCGACATTGCCGATCTCGGGCATCGTGAAGGTCACAAACTGCCCCGCATAGCTCGGATCGGTGACGATCTCCTGATACCCCGTCATCGACGTGTTGAAGACGATCTCGCCGACACGTGTGCCTTCGGCACCGAAACTCTTTCCCTCCAGAAAGAGACCGTTTTCGAGATAGAGATAGATAGGTTTCATTACATCATTCCTCTTCTGCGTAGCTCCTCTTCGTAGAGGCGTTCGAAAATGAGATCGTACTCTTCGGTCCCGGGGATCAGTTTCCTCTTGTAGTGGGACATCTTCTCGAGCACGGCGTCTTCGATCTGTTCGAAGGATTTCATATACTCTTCGATCGCTTTGAAGATGACACCCCTCACCTGGTTTTCGTTGACACTGTAGTCGATAAGATCCTCTTCCCAGAGTTCGTTGAGTATCTTGTGCGAGAGATCGCTGTAGCGCTCTTCGTTGTTCAGAATGACACCGTATTCGGGTGCCAGTTTCTTCTTGATCATCCAGAAGAGCTGACGCACGTCGGCCCGCATGAATTCGATCTCGTCTTCCTTCTCCTCCAGAAGCTCGTTCACGCGCTCTTCGAGTGCCCGCTCGTTTTTGATATCTTTCTCGATCACCTCTTTGGCTTTCTCGATCACCGGTTCCAGACCCCGTTTGATCTCCACAAAAGGTGCGTTCGCCAGATCTATGCCGATTTTGTTCGCTATATAGGGGGCATGGGCCAAACTCAACTTCATAACGCGCCTTTGACAACCCGCGCATACGGGCGTAGTTTTTTGATAGTTTAGCGAAAGATATGTAAGAAAGGGGTTAAAAAGCCGAAGTGGGTCGCGCTATTTTCTCTTCTCGGGGATCTCTTCTTCGAGCAGAAGCGTGATTTTCGACGCCTTTTGGGGGCTCATTTTCGAAAGAATCTTTCCGACGGTTTTGGGTTTGAGCGTCGCCAGGATCCGGGCCGCCTCTTGGGCTTTCATCTGCTCGAGGATCTGCGCCGCCGCGGAGGCTTTCATCTTGGCGTAGGTCTGGGCCACTTTGTCCGCTTTCGCCTCTTTGATCGCCTTGAGGAGCTCCTCGTTTTTGGCGATAAGCGCTTCGAGCTCCTTCCGTTCCGCCTCCAGCTTCCGGCGGGTGGCGTTGAGATCGCTCTCCTTTTTGCGCAGCAGCGCCTCTTTGCGTTTGAACATCGCTTCCGTCGCGTCTTTGAGCGCTTCGTAGGCCTGGCGCGCTTCGTCGATCTCTTCGAGTTTGAGTTCGAGCTCCTGTTTGCGCTCTTCGAAAATCTTGTTGCACTCAAGCAGCTGTGTCCTGTCGGCAAAGAGCAGCAGGGGCAGCAGCATCAGAAAAAGCGCTCTCACGACCGCTCCCTTTCCCATTCGTTTCTGTCGCGCCAGAAGCGCTGGGACGCGATCTCGTCCAGGCGGTTCTGCGTAGCCCGTTTCTCTTTTTCCATCAGCAGCTTCAGCGCCTGCGATTCGATGCTTTTGGCCTGTTCCCAGGCGATATGGGCCGCTTTGAGACGGCGCTCTTTTTCCTCTTTCAGCCGCCGCGCCGCATCGATCTCCAGCTCCAGCGCTTCGATCGCCCGCTTGATGGCTCTTTTGTGGGATATCACGCCGCCCAGCTGCAGGCCCGTTCCTCTCACAGGCGGTTCCACCGCCCGTTCGTCGGCCCTCAGAGACTCCTTTTTCTCGTAGAGAAGATTGAGCCTGGCATTGGCGAGGGCCAGCTCCTGCTCGGCACGGTCGAACTGCTGTTTGCGGAGTTTGGCGAGGGCCTTGTAGTTTTTCATGTGCCGGCTCCGGCGCATGAAAAACTACCGGGAATCGGGAATCGAAAGTCGGAAATGGGTGATTGGGTACGGTAGCATCGGGGGTTTCTTCCCATTCCCGATTCCCGATTCCCGATTCCCGCCATCCCTATCACCTCACGATCGTATCGTTGCGGTCGGGGCTGGTGGAGATGATCCCGACTTTTACGCCGCTGACCCGCTCGATCGTCTCGATGTAGGCTTTGGCGGAGTCGGGAAGGGCGTCGTAGTCGCTGATTCCCTCCACCTTGTCCCAGCCCGGGAAGGTTTCGTAGATCGGTTTCACGTGTTCCAGATCGTAGGGAACGTAGTCGATGCGCTCCCCTTCGAACTCGTAGCCGACACAGATCTTGATGGTTTCGAAACCGTCGAGGACATCCAGTTTCATCAAAGAGATCCGGTCGCACCCGTTGAGGGCGCAGGCGTGGCGGATGGCCACGGCGTCGAACCAGCCGCAGCGGCGGGGGCGGCCCGTCGTCGTGCCGAACTCGTGTCCCTGCTCTCTGAGCCTGTCGCCGTCGGGACCGAAATCCTCGCTCGGGAAAGGGCCGTTTCCGACGCGGGTGCAGTAGGCTTTGGCGATGCCGGTGACACTGCCGATCTGTTTGGGCGAAAGCCCCATACCGGTGCAGGCGCCCCCGGCGATCGTGTTGGAGCTGGTGACGTAGGGGTAGGTGCCGTGGTCGATGTCGAGCATCGTCCCCTGGGCCCCTTCGAGCAGGATCTTTTTCCCCGCCTCCAGATCTCTCCAGATCATCTGGGTCGTATCGGTGATGTAGGGCATCAGCCCGTCGCGATAACGCTCCAGATCGGCTTTCATCTGCCGAGCATCGGGCATCTGCACTCCCATCGCTTCGAAGATCGGCTTGTTCTGCTCCAGGTACTCCATTACCTTTTCGAAAAGCGTATCGACATCCTTCAGCTCCCCGACCCGATGGCCGGAGCGGGAGATTTTGTCGGCGTAGGCGGGACCGATGCCCCGGCCCGTCGTGCCGATCGCCTTGTCGCCACGCATCCGCTCCTTCGCCTGGTCGATCAACTGGTGATAGGGGAGGATCAGATGGGCCTTGTCACTGA
>NZ_JAOZOZ010000040.1:0-10836 GCF_029933015.1 Hydrogenimonas sp.
TCCGAAAGGGAGAGTTTCCCCTCTTTTTTCGTATGGATCGTCGGAATGAAACTTCCCGCGTCGATCGAAACGTCGACGAGGTAGTCGATCGCCTCTTTGCGTTCCGTCATCAGGTCTTTGAAAAATCCGATCGTCTCGAAAATGTCGGGCGAGCCGGTCACTTTGACGTCGGTTTCGCTGTAGGCGGCGATTTTGGGCATGTCGTGGGCGGCACCCGTGACGATCTTTCTGTCCTGCAGATAGATTTTGTAGACGATACCTCTGATATCCACATCGACGGGGCTCGTGTTGACGATGTGCAGGCCTATCTCGAATTTCGGCACCATCCCATCGCCGGGCAGCATCCTGAAGCTGTTGATACCGACGGAGAGTTCCGGCTTTTTCGTGTTGAGGCCGCTGCAGCCGCCCAGCAAAAGCAGCATCACCGCAGCCAGCAGAATATTTCGGATCATGACCCCATCCTTTGTTTTTTTCCATTCTATCACGAATTCGTGGATTCTTTCAGGAGTCTGTCGACATCCACCTCGTCGATCTGCTCCGGCCTGAGGTATTTTTCGGCATAGGTTCTGTAGATACCCGTTCTCAGGAAGAGAGCGAAGAGCTCCGCATCCAGGTGCCCCTCTTTGACCATATAGACCATGATCTGCAGCGATTCGGAGAGGGTTTTCATCTTTTTGTAGGGTCGGTCGGATGCGGTGAGCGCCTCGAAAATGTCGGCGATCGCCATGATCCGTGCAGGGATCGAGAGCTTTTCTCTGGTGAGTTTTCTGGGGTACCCCGTCCCGTCCATCGTTTCGTGATGGGTACCGGCATATTCGGGGATCTTTTCCATACCGGGCGGATAGGGGAGCTGTTCAAGCATCCGGATCGTCATCATCACGTGCTCTTCGATCTTGAACCGCTCCTCTTCGCTCAAGGTCCCTTTCTCGATGCAGAGGTTATAGATCTCTCCGAAGTTGTAGAGATGTTCAGGCACCTCCAGTTTGAACCCTTTTTCCCGATAGGCTTCCTCATCGAATCCGACCCTTTCGACGATATGCTCGGGGCGGTCTGCCAGAAGAGGCTCTTCCGCGGGTAACGGTCTCTTTTCGCTGTTTTTATATCTCTGCAACTCCTCGTCGGAAAGGCCCAGCCTGTCGTCGAAATGGCGCACCCATTTTCTTTCGGCGATCGTTTCGATCCGCTTTTTATCTTCTTCACCCATAAATTCGCCGCCGAGGTTGCACCGAGCGATGAAATGGAAATCTTCGAGAAGTTTCCGATGCTCCTCCTCTTTCCACCTCTTCAGCCGCTCTTTCTCTTCGCCCTGCAACAGCCGCTCGTAATATTCGATCTCAATATCGCGCCAGATCACTTCGAAGCGGGTGCGGATTTCGTGGATGCGGTTGTAGATGGTTTCGAGTTTGGTCGCTTTGTCGACTACGAATTCGGGGGTCGTAATTTTCCCGCAGTCGTGCAGCCAGGCACCCAGTTCGAAGGCTTTCATCTCCTCGTCGCTTTCGAAACGGAACGTTTTAAACTCCCCCTCTTCCGAGGCGTTCGCGGCTTTTGCCAGCATCTGGGCGATGACGGGCACCCGTTTACAGTGTCCGCCCGTATAGGGGGATTTGGCATCGATGGCGTCGGCGATCAGTTTGATGAAAGACTCCATCATCTCCTTGAGCGAGCGTTCGTACGCCTCGATGCTTCTGGACATCGAAACCAGGGATTCGGAGAGCTGGATCAATTCGATGATGTTGGTTTTTACGGGCCGTACCTCATCGAAGTGCCTTTGTCGGATCTTCTCGTTCTCTTTCATCAGCGCTTTGATGGGTCTGACGATCCTTGAGGTCGCAAAAAGTATCAGAGGAATCGAAAGCAGCAGTGCCAGAAGCGCTGCCCCGAAAGCGATATAGATGTTGTGAAGATAGGGGGAGAGCATCGTATCGACAGGGACGGTGAATCCCAGATAGGTCTTGGTGCCTGCTTCTTCGGTGAGCCGGGTCACCATCGTGAAGCGTCCCACACCGTCTCTTTCTCTCATGAAGACTCTGCCGATACGACCATCTTTTACCGCCTCCATCATGGCCGGATCGATCTCGGGTCTGGCGGTGGTGGCTGCGATGATCGAACCGTTCCGGTCGAACATGTAGATTTGGGCTTTGGGAGAGAAGCGCTGCGCTTTCAAGATTTCGGTCAGTTCGGAGAGTGTCAGATCGAAGGCCAGCACGGTATGGGTATTTCCTATGGTTTTGGCATAGGTTACCCCTTTTCTCTTGAGGTTTTCGAAAAGATAGGGGGCGGTCCGATAGACACCGTCGTTTTTCAGCGCTTCGAGATACCAGGGACGGGTCGTCACATCGAAATCGGTCGGCTCGCTGCGACTGAAAACCCTTTTGAGATCGCTGTCGAGAAAATCGAAACGCTTCACTCTTCCCTCTGGCGTGTCGTAAACATGTACGGCGATCCATCGTGTACGCGGCGGCGCATGGTAGATTTTATGAAGATCGGACTGACTCGCCATATTGATCACTTCGAAAAGATCGCCATAGGGATTTCCCAGATTGATGGCGTAGATCTTTGGCTGATGCTCCATCGTGTAGG
The DNA here is from genome assembly GCF_029933015.1 of Hydrogenimonas sp. Classification (GTDB taxonomy): domain Bacteria; phylum Campylobacterota; class Campylobacteria; order Campylobacterales; family Hydrogenimonadaceae; genus Hydrogenimonas. Next base: position 2,584 of record NZ_JAOZOZ010000040.1, read on the forward strand.
TGAATCTTCTGATCGTTTCATGGGGGAAAGGTGTGGAGAGACGTACAAAACTTCTGTCGTATGCGACTTCCAGAAGAATCGATCCGGCGAGCCGGTCACGGTCTTTGAGGTGAAGTGTGATCTTCTCTGCGGCGGCATGGAAGTTCTTCTCCGTCGCTTCCAAAGCCATCTTTTTCGAAAAGTGATATTGCAGTCCAAGAAGCGATCCGGCGACAATCGCCACGACGACAAGAATGTTGGTGAGAATGTTGGTGCGTATCGTGATTTTGTCGAACATCTCCCTCCGATCGGTCCCTACTTTTTCAAAGGTATCTGTCTGTTGGGGTTGGCGAGGGACTCCAGCAGCCTGTTCTGCTGCTCTTCGGTAAGATTGCCGCTCCCGAGTGCTTCGAACATCTTTTCGGCCAGGCGGGTTTGCAGCTCCTTCTCCTGAAGCTCCTTCTCGTGTTTCATCCGCTCCTCTTCCAGACGGCGTCTGTGGCTCTGATACTCTCTGAAAAGCTTGACGACGACCCAAAGAAGCAGAAAGAGAAAGAGAGCGGAGAGAAAGATGACCCACCCCACCATTTTACGGTCACCGAGAATCTCTTCGAGCTGCGCCTGTATCTTTTTGAGTGTCAACTCCTTTTGGGTCAGAAGCTTCGAGTGTTCGCTTTCGGCTTTCATCCGGGCGATTTCGAGCTCCTTCTCCGCCCGGATCCGTTCGATCTTCTCCCGGGTTTTGAGTTCCAGTCTGCGGATCTTCGCATCTTCTGTCTTGGGCTGGGTGGAGTTTTCAAGAATCGTCTGGGCGTACGTGCCTACCGTCTGCTTCTCCTCTCCCAGAAGACGGGGGCGCTCCTTTCGCTGATCCGTACTCTGCTGACATCCGGCAAAAAGAAGTGTCCATGCCAGTATCGCCGCGATCGGACGGAACTTTCGCATCTTAGACCTCTTTTTCGAAACGGTCGCTGTCGATTTCGATGACGGTGTGGACATTGCCCCGGGGGTTGAAGTCGGCCGTCAGTTTCATCCATTTGGGACGCAGCTTCTGATAGAGCACGTCGAAAACTTCGTTGGCGCTCTCTTCGTGGCTGATGTGGCGGTTGCGGAAGCTGTTGATGTAGAGTTTGATCGCCTTGAGCTCGACGACCCACAGATCGGGCGTATACTCCAGCACGAACGTCGCGTAGTCGGGATAGCCGCTTCTAGGACACAGACAGCTGAATTCCGGCAGGGTGATCTTGATTTTATAGTTTTTTTGAAATTTGTTGGGCCATATCTCCAGATCTTTGTCCACATCGAAATTTTCGACGATCTCTTCACCGTATCTCATTGCTTCACTCCATATTTTTTGATCAGATGTTCGCTGTCCAGGGGGCGGTTCGAAACGATGAACCCCTGGATATAGTCGATCCCCAGCTGTCTGAAGCGCTCCAGCGCCTCTTCCGTGTCGACCCATTTGACGAGGGTTTTGACACCCATGCTCCGGCACGCCTGGATATACCCCTTCAGCAGTGCGGCGATTTTCGGGTTATTATAAGAAATCGTGAAATCCCTGTCAAACTGTACCATGTCGACCGGCAGCTTTTTGATATATTCGAAACTGGCGTTGGGAGCCCCGAAATTGTCCAGGGCGAATCTGATACCAAGTTCCCTGAGCTCCTCGAGAATCACTTTGTAGCGTTTGACATCCCTGAAAGCGCGGTTTTCAAAGAGTTCGATGATGATGCGATCGTACTCCACGCCCGCTTTGGAAGCGATCGATTTGATCGTCTCGACGAAAGAGTCGTTGCGGAGCGAAAAGGGAGAGATGTTGAAACTGAACCGGATATCTGGATCCACCTTGGCCGCATCCTCGCAGATCGCCTCGAAGAGCGCGGCATCGAACTCTTTCTCGAGACCCAGGCGGTTGACGGCGGGAATGAACTTTTTGGGAGGGAGTATGCCGTTGCTCTTCGTTTTCAGGCGTACACCGACCTCGAAAAGATCGATACGGTCTTTTTTCGCGTTGAGTGTCGGGATATAATGCAGAAGAAGCGATCCGTGCCTGACCGCCTCGACGATCTCCTCTTCGAGAAGGTTGATGTCGAGCTTCTTTTCGGGTTTTTCTTTTTTAGAAACGCCGCTTTTCTGCTGGGAAATCGTATCGTAGAGGTAGGTGATCAGGGTGTTCAGATCCGAAGCGGTCTCTTTGGGTACGGCGGCGTATTTGAACTCGACGGCCAGGTTGTTGATCTCTTTGTAGGTGGAGGTGAAATCCTCCATCAGTTTCAGACTCTCCTCGACATTCAGAGGCAGGCCGACGATGAAATCGCCGCCGTGATACCGTCCGATCAACGGCTCTTTGATATCGTTGAGCTTTAAAAATTTGTCGAGAATGTCGACGAAGATCCTGAGCAGTCTGTCTCCTCTGTCGATACCGTAGTGATCGCTGATGAAGGGAAGATTGTCAAGACGCAGGAGGATGATGGAGTAATCCTTCTCCTTTTTCATTTCCCTTTTCAGTGCATCCAGAAGATATTCGCGGTTGAATGCGCCCGTCATTCTGTCGACATAGGTTTCGGACTGTCCCAGATTGATCAGGAAAAAGAGAAAATAGATGGAGATGAAGAGAATACCGACGAATATGGCGATATCGATTTCGTTGATTTCGAATCTTTCCTGACGGAAAAAATAGAAGATGGCGACTCCGATCAGCATGAGGATGGGGATCCCCATCCTCAGTGCCAGGCGGAAGCGTCTGGAGCGCTCCTGCTTTTCGGAGAAGAGCATCACTCACACATCCAGATGCTTGACATCCTTGGCGTGCTCCTCGATGTACCGGCGGCGCGGTTCGACCTCGTCGCCCATGAAAAGCGTGAAGACGTCGCTGGCGGCTTCGCCGTCTTCGATGGTCACTTTCAGGAGTCTTCGGTTTTCCGGGTTCATCGTCGTCTCCCAGAGCTGCTCCGGGTTCATTTCACCCAGACCTTTGTAGCGCTGGATGTAGGCGCCTTTCTTGGCGCTCTTCTCGATCTCGTCGAGCATCTGGAGCAGATCCTTGCCTTCGAAAATCTCCAGATCCCTCTCGCTTATCTTGTCGAAGATGTAGCGGGCTTCGTTGTAGAAGGGGTTGGTGAAGAGTTCGTCGTCGATGATGATCTCCTCGAGCCCCTCGTCGGTCTGGACATAGAGATGGATCGTCTCGTCGTCGACATGTTTGTTGAGGATATTGTATCCCAGAGAGTCGAGATAGAGTTTGATCTCCTCGTAGAGCGCCGGCGTATCGAGAGCCAGCAGATCGGGATGCTCGATCAGGTAGCGGACCACTTCGACCAGGCTGAAACGTTTGTCGAGCTCTTTGAGGGTCATGCGGTAGAAGGCGACCAGTTTGAAGAGTTCCGTCAGATCCTTCTGGCCCATACCCGTCACATCCAGGGCGTCGATCCCCCGCTCGATCAGAAATTCGCTCATCGCCTTGTCGTCTTTGAGATAGATCTCCTGTTTGCCCTTCTTGTAGCGGTACAGAGGCGGCTGGGCGATGTAGAGATACCCCTCCTCGATGACCGGCCGCAGGAAGCGGAAGAAGAAGGTCAGCAGCAGCGTCTGGATATGGCTTCCGTCGACGTCGGCGTCGGTCATGATGATGATCTTGTGGTAGCGGAGCTTGTCGGGATTGAACTCCTCCCCGATGCCGCATCCGAGCGCCGTGATCATGTTCTTGATCTCGTCGGATTTGAGGATCTTGTCCAGACGCGCCTTCTCGACGTTGAGGATCTTTCCTTTGAGCGGCAAAATCGCCTGGAAGACCCGGTCGCGCCCCTGCTTGGCCGAACCGCCCGCCGAGTCGCCCTCGACCAGATAGAGTTCGCTGATCGTCGCGTCCTTGCTCTGGCAGTCGGCCAGCTTGCCCGGCAGCGTTCCGACGGTCATGGCGTCTTTTCGGCGTGTCAGTTCGCGCGCTTTCTTGGCCGCTTCCCGCCCTTTGGCCGCCAGCAGGGCTTTCTGCATGATCGCCTTGGCGTCGTTGGGGTTCTCCTCGAAATACTTCATCAGTCTTTCGTAGGTCAGCTTCTGCACCAGCGGTTTGACGTAGCTGCTTCCCAGTTTTCCCTTGGTCTGGCCTTCGAACTGCGGCTCGGGGACCCGGACACTGACGACGGCCACCAGACCTTCGCGCACGTCGTCGCCGCTGATCTTCACATCCTTTTCCCTGGCGCTGGCGTTCTCCTGCAGATATCGGCTCACGGCACGGGTCAGTCCTGCCCTGAAACCGCTCTCGTGGGTACCGCCGTCGGGGGTCCGGATGTTGTTGACGAAACTGAGCAGCTTCTCGTCGTAGGCCGTCGTGTACTCGAATGCGATATCCACTTCGATGTCGTCCGCTTTTTCGCTGTAGCTGATAACCGAACAGATCGGCTCTTTTTTGGCCATATCCTGGACGAACTGGTTGAGACCGCCTTCGAAGTGGTAGACCTCCTTCTTTCCGATACGCTCGTCTTCGAACGTGATGGAGATGCGGGGATTGAGGTAGGCGAGCTCTTTGAAACGCTTGGAGAGGATATCGAACTGGAAATCGACCGTTTCGAAAATGGTCGCGTCGGGCCAGAACTGGATCGTGGTACCGGTTTTGCGTGTCGTGCCGGTGACGGTCAGTTCGTTGACGGGAATCCCCTTTTCGAAATCCTGTTCGTGGATCTTGCCGTCGCGGTAGATCGTCATGTGGAGTTTTTCGCTCAGGGCGTTGACGACGGAGACGCCGACGCCGTGGAGACCGCCGGAGACCTTGTAGGTATCCTTGTCGAACTTTCCGCCGGCGTGCAGTACCGTCAGGACGACGGTCGCCGCCGACATCTTTTCGGTCGGGTGCATGTCGGTGGGAATACCCCGGCCGTTGTCGCTGATGACGGCACTGCCGTCTTTTTTGAGGGTGATCTTGATCTTGTCGCAGTAGCCGGCCATCGCTTCGTCGATGGCGTTGTCGACCACTTCGTAGATCAGGTGGTGGAGACCCTTGACCGACGTGTCTCCGATATACATACCCGGTCGCTTTCGGACCGCTTCGAGTCCTTTGAGGACTTTGATGTTGCTTGCACCGTAATTCTGGTTACTCATATGCTTTCAATCCTTCGAAAATGTCTTCGTTTGTACTCTCAGATGATGATCGGCATGATCACCGTAGAGAAGTTGTTGCTTTGAACGATGAACGGGAGGTTGGGCTCGTTCAGACCCATCGTGAAATTCTCGGTGTCGATATGGCTGAGAAAATCGAGCAGATAGCGGCTGTTGACCGCGAGGACGAACTTCTCTTCGAATCCCGTATCCACGTCGATTTCGGTCACCGCTTCGGAGTTTTCGTCCCCCAGACTCTTGAAGATGATCGAGTTGGGTTCGAATGTGAGTTTGATCTCCTGGGAGATCGTCGTGATCTGTTTGATCGCCTCGATGATCTTCCCTTTTGGCAGGGTCAGGGAGTATTTGACGCTTTTGGGGATGATCCGTTCGTAGTCGGGATATTTGCCGTTGATGAGACGGGTGAAAAAGTAGTACCCCGGTGCCGTGATGATCAGGTTGGTTTCGTCGTAGTGGATGTCGATCTGGTCGAAAAAGAGTTTCTGGATCTCGAGAATCGCCTTTTTGGGGATGATCATCGAGAGGGTCGTGTCGCTTTCGTTGGGGATCTTTCCGATGGCCAGGCGGCGTGTATCGGTACCGACGACGTCGATCTCGTTCTCCTTGATGTTCAAAAGAGCACCGTTGAGTTCGTACTTGGGGTTGTTGGTGTCGATGGCGGGCGAGACTTTCTTGAACATCTGGATAAGCTGCATCGAATCGAGTTTGATGGAGGGAAGCGAATCGACCTGGGGAAAAGCGGGAAACTCTTCGGCGTTGAACATCGGCAGTTTGAATTTTGAATTCTCCTGCTTGATGTGGAGAGTGTCTTCGATCGTCTCCAAAATGATGTCGCCCTCTTTGAGAATCCGGACGATGTCGAGCAGTTTCTTGCCGTTGGCCGTCGCTTTGCCGTCGAGCTGGATACCGACATGTTCGGTTTCGATCTTCAGTCCGATCTCCTGGTCTGTAGCCTTGGCGGTAAGCAGATTGTCGGATGCGATCAACAGGACGTGGGAGGTGATCTGTGACGTATCCTTCTTTTCGAGAAAGGGCTGAAGGTTGATCAACAGCGATTCCAGTGTGCTTTTGGCTACAGCAAGTCTCATCGGAACTCCTTGTCTTTTTTTAATTTTTCAGTAGCAGTAGTCGTATGGCGTGTTTATGTGAAAAGCGTGGATGCACCGCGGAATTTCGGGATTTGGAAATCGAAGCGGGCGGGATGCTTTCTTCACCTTTTTTCACTGGTATTTATTATATCTTTTTTTTCCGCCAAATTGAATAGAATCCGTCTGTCTATGGGGCTTTCGGAGACTATTCGACGGTGATGGCGGTGATTTTGTGGCTGAGTTCCTCGATTTTGGCTTTGAAGGTTTCGTCTTTGTCCAGCAGCTCGTTGATCTTTTTCATCGCGTGGCTGACGGCCGTGTGGTCTTTCATGCCGAAATACTGGGCGAGGCTCGGCATCGAGTTGGGTGTGAGAGAGCGTGCCAGATAGATGACGATGCGCCGGGCTTCGACGATCTTTCTGGCGCGGCTCTTGCTTTTGATTTCGCTGGGTTTGACGTTGAGCTCTTTGGAAACCACTTTGACGATGTCGTCGATCGTGATGTTTTCGCTCCGTTCCTTGAGCTGGTTTTTGACGACGTTCTTGGCGAAATCGAGGGTGATGGACTGGTTCATCATGTTCGCAAAGGCGTTGAGCTGGATGATGATTCCCTCTATCTCCCGGATATTGTTGCCCATGTGCGCGGCGATGTAGTTGACGATGTCGTTGTCGAGCTGGATGCCGTTGAGTTCGCACTTTTTCTTGATGATGGCGATTTTGGTCTCCAGTTCGGGCGGCTGGATGTCGACGATGAGTCCCCATTCGAAGCGGCTGCGGAGCCTCTCTTCGAGGCCGGCGATCTTTTTGGGGTGCTGGTCGGAGGTCATGACGATCTGTTTGCCGGCGCCGTGGAGCTCGTTGAAGGTGTGGAAGAGCTCTTTTTGGGTCTCCTCCTTGCGGCTTAGGAATTGGATGTCGTCGAGCAGCAGGATGTCGCAGCTGCGGAACTTGTCCCGGAAACGGTCCATCGTGTGGTTGCGCAGATGGTGGGTGAACTGGTTCATGAACTGTTCGAGAGAGGTGAAGATCACCTGGCGGCCGCGATCCTGGTTGTAGTTGCCGATGGCATGAAGCAGGTGGGTTTTTCCCAGACCGGCCCCGCCGTAGATGAAGAGAGGATTGTACTGCTCTCCCGGTTTTTCAGCCACACGCAGCGCGGCGGTGTAGGCGAACTGGTTCGAACTGCCCACGACGAAGCTGTCGAAGGTGTAGGAGGGGTTGAGTATCGTGCTCTTGGTTGCGGGCTTTGTGGCGGCGGTTTCGGAAAATTCACCCCCCTTGGATTTAGGTCTCTTTTTCCGGTCGTTTCTGACTTCGATCACGATCTGGGGCTTGATCCCCGTTTTGAGTTCGAAAAGATGGGAGAGTTTCTCGCCGTAGCGGGTTTTGACCCATCTGGATATGAGTGGATTGGGCGCGTGAAACACCGCGATATCGGATCTCGAAGCCTCTTCGTCGTAGCGAAGCTGTTTGACGTAGCGTTCGTATTCGATTTCGGGAATCTCCTGTTTGAGGAGTTTGAGAATCTGCTGAGCGAGCATCGTTTCAACCTGTGAATAAAGTATGTGAATAACTCGGGACATTTTATCCCAATTACGTTAAAATGAGGTTAGAAAATTGTGAAAAGCGGATTATTCACAATGTGAAAAAAGGGTGAATGGGTGCAGATTTTGGGAATAGATCCCGGCAGCAGAAATTGCGGGTACGCCATCGTGGAAAAAGAGGGTCGAAACCTGAGGCTGGTGGAAGCGGGACTGATAAAGATCAGGGAAAAGGAGCTGCAGCATCAGATCGTCGAACTGGTCGAAGGTCTCGATCTGATACTCAGATCAAACCCCGTCGACGAGGTGGCGATCGAAGATATCTTTTTCGCTTTCAACCCGAAAACGGTTCTGAAACTGGCGCAGTTTCGTGGGGCTTTGAGCCTGAAGATCCTCCAGGAGCACGGCAATTTCGCCGAATACACGCCCCTGCAGGTCAAAAAGGCTCTGACGGGAAACGGAAAGGCGGCCAAGGAGCAGGTGGCGTTCATGGTCAAGCGGATCCTGAAAATCCAAAAGGAGATCAAGCCG
>NZ_JAOZOZ010000040.1:10936-13229 GCF_029933015.1 Hydrogenimonas sp.
TTGATGTGGAAGAGGTATTTGTGGTCTTCCGGCAGGGCGTCGTAGACGGCGTGGGCGAGGTCGCGGATCTCCCAGAGGGCGGCTTTGTCGCTTCTCAATGTCAGGAAATTCTGAAGACTCCGGGCGTTGATGGTCCAGGTGAGTTCGGTTTTGTAGCATTCGGGCAGGGCGTATTTGGCCTTGTCGTTGGCGATGCCTTCGACGAGAAGCTGTCGCAGATTTTCGAGGGCTTTGATGCTCATCTCGTTGACCAGGGCGTTGTCGGTCATGACCAGATACTTTTCGGCCCGTTCGACATCCGCCGGTGTGAAGGGGACCTCCTCTTTGAGTTCCTTGAGGGTGTAGCGGGTGCTCTTGACACTGAGTGACGCCATGCGGTGGCGGGCCAGCTCCTGCAGCACGGCGCGGCTGATGCCCCGGATGTAGAAAGTGTAGACCAGATGTTCCAGGGTGCTGGCGTGTTTGAACTTGTTGCCGACTCGGTCGATCAGTTCCCTGTCTTTCTCCCCGCCTCCGTCGCTCTTGTCGAAACTCTGCCAGCATGTCCGGATGGCGTGGGCGCACACTTCCAGCGGCGTGTGGTGCATCAAAGTCACTTTCATCACGGGCCCTTTTTCGTTAGAATTGGCCCATTATATTGAAAAATCGCTTGTGATTTTCCCAAATGACCAATGACCAATGAACAATAACAAAATTCCGAAGGAATTTCATGCATTGCACAGAACGTTTCCATCCCGCCATTTCCGATTTCAGAGACCCTTTCGCCCGCGACCGCGACAGAGTCATCCACACCAGCTCCTTCCGAAGGCTCGAATACAAAACCCAGGTCTTCATCAACCACGAAGGGGACTATTTCCGTACCCGTCTGACCCATTCTTTGGAAGTGAGCCAGATCGCCCGCTCGATCGCCAATGCCCTGGGATGTCACGAAACGCTGGCGGAGACGATCGCCCTGGCCCACGATCTGGGTCACACCCCTTTCGGCCATGTAGGGGGTGACACACTGGATGCCTGTCTGAAAGACGACGGCAACGAAAACGGATTCGAACACAATTTCCAGTCATTTCGTGTCGTGACGAGACTGGAAAAACGCTACGCTTCCTTCGACGGGCTCAACCTCACCTTCGCCACGCTCGAGGGGATACTCAAGCACTCCTATCCCTACCGCAAACCCTTTTTGACCCAATGGTACGACGAAACCTTCGGACTCGATTTCCACCCCTCTTTGGAAGCGATGATCGTCGATCACGCCGACGAGATCGCCTATATCAGCCACGATATCGACGACGGCATCCAGTATGGACTCATCACCTTCGACGACATTCTGGAAAACGGATTGGTGGCCCATATAGACGAAAAAGTCAGAAACGAAGGATTGAAGAGAGGCACGAAACTGCACCGCTACCGTTTCGTCGGCATGCTCATCAGCCATCTGGTGACCGAACTGATCGAAGCGAGCCGGGAAAAAGTCCCCGCGACCGACACGGTTCTATGCCGGACCATTCCCGCTTCCGAACCCCTGCCGATCGCTTTCGAAAAAGAGCTCGCCACCGAACTCAAAAGGTTGAAGAAACTGCTTTTCGAAAAGCTCTACCGGCACGAACGGATCGTCAGCAAAATGCATGCGGGCAAAGAGTGCATCAGAAAACTCTACGCGGCGCTGAAGGAGGATGAAAACCTGCTTCCGGCCGGTTTCAGAGAGCGTGTGGAAAAGGAGAAGAAAGAGCGGGTCATCGCCGACTTCATCGCCGGGATGAGCGACCGGTACGCGCTGATGCGGTACCGGGAGATCTACGGCCTGGCGTAGATTACTGCTTCAGCTGCAGCAGCGTCTGCAGCATCTGGTCGGAGGTCGTGATCGATTTGGAGTTGGCCTGGAAACCGCGCTGGATGACGATGAGGTTCGTCAGCGAGCGGCTGAGGTCGACGTTTGACATTTCGAGAGACGAAGCCTGGATCAGTCCCCGTTTGCCCGTTGAGGCCTTTCCGATAATCGGATCGCCCGAGTTGGAAGTCTGGATATAGGTATTGCCGCCGGAACTTTCGAGTCCCACGTTGTTGGCGAAACTGGCCATCGCGACCTGGGCGAGTCCGAAACTGCGGCCGTTGGTGAAACTTCCGATCAGTGTGCCGCTTTCATCGACACGAATTCCGTTGAGGTCGCCGCCAGGATAGCCGTCCTGGCTGATGCCCGAGGTGCTGGATGGGTTGTCGAAACTGGTCATGCCGTCAAAAAGATTGGCAGTACCCAGATCGAGATTAACGGTCTGTTTTGGTTTTGAACCGTTATTTC
>NZ_JAOZOZ010000160.1 GCF_029933015.1 Hydrogenimonas sp.
ATGCGTAGATACGCCGATGCCCATCCCCGCCTGCTCGTCGTCGGTGACCTGATGATCGACCACTATCTCTGGGGCAGAACCGAACGGATCTCTCCCGAGGCGCCGGTGCCGGTGATCGATGTGCAGGAGGAGACCGAAGTGCTGGGCGGCGCGGGCAACGTGGTCAACAATCTCGTGGCGCTGGGCGCGCAGGTGGCGGTGGCATCGGTGATCGGGCCGGACGAAAACGGAGCGCGGCTGCGGGAAATGCTGGAAGAGCTGGGTGTCGGGTGTGACGCATTGGTGGAAGAGGCGGGGCGCAACACGACCCGAAAGAGCCGGGTGATCGCCTCACACCAGCAGGTGGTGCGTTTCGACAGTGAAACGCGTCAACCCGTTTCGAGTGAGAGTGAAGTGGCGCTGTTGACGAAAATCGGGGAGCTTCTGGATCGGGGGATCGACACGGTGCTCGTCTCCGACTACGGCAAGGGGGTGTTGACCGATCGGTTGACCCAGGGTGTGATAGGCGCAGCGAAAGCTCGCGGCATCCGGGTCATGGTGGATCCGAAAGGAAGGGATTACACAAAATACCGCGGAGCGACGGCGATCACCCCCAACAAGAAGGAGGCGAGCGAAGCCACCGGTATCGCCATCGTCGACGAGGCGAGTCTGAAAGAGGCCGGTTTCAAGCTGAAAAACGAGCTGGGGCTTGAGCGGGCCATCATCACCCTCTCGGAAGAGGGGATGGCGATCTTCGGGGAGGAGATGCGGGTGATCCCGACGGTGGCCAGAGAGGTCTACGACGTGACGGGGGCTGGGGATACCGTGATCGCCACGCTGGGCTTCGTGCGTGCCTGCGGTGGGGAGATCGACGAAGCCGCCCGCATCGCCAACGCCGCGGCGGCGGTGGTCGTAGGCAAGCTCGGCAGCGCCACGGCGACGTGGGACGAGATCATCGCCTATGAAAACGCCCTGCACGAAAGTACCACCGAGCATCGCATCAAGAGCCGGGAGGCGCTGGCCACGACGGTGGCACGCCTGAAGTCGGAAGGCAAAAAGATCGTCTTTACCAACGGCTGTTTCGACATCCTGCACCTGGGACATGTCAAATACCTCGAAAAAGCCAAGAGTTTCGGCGACGTGCTGATCGTAGGGGTCAACGGCGACGATTCGGTGCGGCGTCTCAAAGGTCCGGAACGTCCCGTCAATCCGGAATACGACCGGGCCTATCTGCTGGCGGCGCTCGATGCGGTCGATTTCGTCACGATCTTCGACGAGGATACGCCCTATGAATTGATCAAAGTGGTAGAGCCCGACGTACTGGTCAAGGGAGGCGACTACGCGGGCAAGGAGGTGGTCGGCAGCGACATCGCCAAAGAGGTGAAGCTGGTCGATTTCGTCGAGGGAAAGAGTACCACGAAAACGATAGAGAAGATGAGGGGAGAAAGATGCTGAGTGTCATAGAAAAAGAGCTGGAAGCACACCAAAAGGTGCTGGAGCAGACCATCGCGGGGCTGCAGCATTTCATCTACACCGCGGGTGTCATCGTCACCGAAGCGCTGGAGGCGGGTAACAAGGTGCTGCTGTGCGGCAACGGCGGCAGCGCGGCGGACGCCCAGCATATCGCGGCGGAGCTGACCGGACGTTTCAAGATCGAGCGCCGGCCGCTTCCGGCGATCGCCCTGACGACCGATACGTCGGCTTTGACGGCCATCGGCAACGACTACGGCTTCGACCAGATCTTTTCGAGGCAGGTGGCGGCGTTGGCGAAAGAGGGGGACGTGCTGGTGGGCATCTCCACCAGCGGCAACAGCCCCAACGTCATCTACGCCATGGAGACGGCGAAGAATTTCGGCTGCAAGACGATCGGGCTGAGCGGCAAAGGGGGCGGCGAGATGAACAATGTCTGCGATCTGAACATCATCGTCCCCTCCGATGATACGGCGCGCATCCAGGAGATGCACATCCTCATCGGCCACATCCTCTGTCAGCTGGTGGACAACGAGTATCGAAGAAAGTAGCCTTTCTGCTACTTGCAGGGTGTAAGCGTCAGCTGCGGGCGCATCTTTTCGAGGCTCTTTTCACCGATGCCTCTGATTTTCGTGATCTCGTCGACACTTTGAAAACAGTGCGATTCCCGGTAGGCGACGATCTGCTGTGCCTTCTTCTCTCCGATTCCTTTGACACTCTGAAGCTCTTTGACCGTAGCGTGATTGATGTCGACAGCGGCGAAGAGGGAGGCCCCCATCAGTGAAGCGAGAAACAGATATTTCATTTGCGATCCTTTCTTTTATGAAAAAGTTCGCAAAAAATTTACCGAAAATTTCTCGATTTGTGCAATAAAATATTTGAAATTATTTAAATGAATCGGTAAAAGATTTTAAATTGTTTCATTTTGTATCAGGCGATTGGCCGCTTCGATCACCTCTTCGGCAGAAATCCCTTTCATGCATTCGTGTGTTTTGATGGGGCATGTGCGTTTCATGCAGGGGGCGCATTCGAGTTCGTGGCGGACGATGATACTTTTTGGATTCATCCACTGGGAGGTCTCTTTGTGCTTCGTGGGACCGAAGATGGCGACGGTGGGAATCTGATAGGCCGCGGCGATATGCATGGGTCCGCTGTCGCCGGTGATGAAAAGATCCAGTCCCCCGATGAGGGAGCAGAGTTCCGGAATCGATGTTTTTCCCGCGAGATTCTCCACGTTTTCGACGCCTCTTTCTCTCACCATCCGCTCGATATCGGAGGCGATATCTCTCTCCGCCGGCCCGCCGAAGATGACGATGTCGAAGTGTCCGGCCATAGCGGCGGCCACTTCGGCGAACTTTTCGGGATACCACCGTTTGGCACTGCCGTAGGTGGCACCCGGATTGATGCCCAGTGTCGGTCTGGGAAACGTTTTTTTCGGCCAGTCCAGACGTAGTGGGCCGGGGGTGTCGTTTCGGCCCGTTACGGTGTTGATGAAAGCGGCGTACTTTTCGACTTGATGTACGGCACTTCGTACCGAGTGGGTAGCGGGTAGCGGGTAGTGGATGGTTTTTTTGTTGTAGAGATATGTTTTTTTCGTACCTGTCAGTTTGAGCAGGAGTCTGGAGTAGAAATGGCTTCGGAAACTGATGGCCAGATCGTGGGGGCCGAGCGTTTTGGCGAGGCGGTAGACGTTCAGGGGGCGCCACCCTTTCGCTTTGGTTTTGTCGACGACGACACGGCTCGCTCGGGGATGGGCCTTCAGCGCCTCGGTGGAGACATAGGACCCGACCAGTGTGATTTCGGCGTCGGGAAAGGCGGCGTAGAGGTTTTCCAGGGCGGGTGTGGCCATGACGGTGTCGCCCAGCCATGTGGGGAGTTCGACGAGGATCTTCATCGTTCCAGCCACCCTTTCGCGATCGATTTGAGAGCGTCGGGATTTTCGGATGCGAAGATTTTCAGCTCGGTTCTCTCGGCACTGTTGGAGGCGTAGCCTTCGCTTTCGAGATGCTCGGCGATCGCTTCGCCGGAGTGGATGAGCAGGGG
>NZ_JAOZOZ010000161.1 GCF_029933015.1 Hydrogenimonas sp.
TGGTCCCAAACCAGGTGCGCTAACCAGGCTGCGCTACACCCCGTCCAAAAGTGGACTGCAATTATAGTCTAAAAGCCTTTTGTTGTCAACAAAAATGGTATAATTGTCGCTATTTTTAGCAAGCTTATTACCAGAAGGGCATCTGAAATGAAAGTCGCACAATTCAGTCGGATCGGATTCATCATGGCCGCTGCCGGATCGGCGGTGGGTTTGGGCAATATCTGGAAATTTCCCTACATGACGGGCGAGTACGGCGGTGGCGCCTTCGTACTGGTCTATCTCATCACCATCGCCTTCGTCGGATTTTCGGTCATGGTCGCCGAAATGCTGATCGGCGCACTGGGCCGTCTCGATACGGTAGGAAGCTTCGAAAAACTGGCGCCTCCCAACCGAAAAAGTTGGAAATACGCCGGATTCATGGGCTTCAACGGCCTGATTATCATGACATTCTATTCGGTCGTCATCGGATGGATCTTCTACTACCTCTTCGAAATTTTCTCGGGGCTTCCGACCGCTACCGCAGAGGCGAAACAGACTTTCGACACGCTGGTCGGCCAAAAAGCGGGGCTTCAGATCTTCTGGCACTCCGTGGCGGTGCTTCTGGTGGGATATATCGTCTATCGGGGAATCAAAGGGGGTATCGAAAAGTTCAACCTCATACTCATGCCGGCACTTTTGTTGATACTTTTCGGAATGCTTGCCTACGCCACGACGCTGGACGGTTTCGACAAGGCATGGGATTTCATGTTCGCCTCCGACTGGAGCAAAATCAATTCCGAAGCGATCGTCCGGGCCGTAGGGCACTCATTCTTCACCCTATCCCTCGGCATGGGCGCGATCATGACCTATGCGGCTTCCCTGCCTAAAAACGCCAGTATCACCAAAACCGCTTTCATCGTCACCTTCATGGACACGCTCATCGCACTGGTGGCGGGGCTGGTCATCTACAGCTTTCTTTTTCACGAAGGAGCGCCGGCGGCCCAGGGCCCAGGGCTGGTCTTCATCTCTCTGCCCGTAGTCCTATCAAGCTTCGGCACCCTGGGCACCGTACTGGCCCTGCTTTTCTTCCTGGCTCTGGCCTTCGCGGGTCTGACATCGGCCATCTCTCTGGTGGAACCTGTCGTCCAGTATCTCATCGACCGTTTCGACTGGAGCAGAAGCAGAGCGGTCATCGTCTCCTCCTTCGTCTACTGGCTCGTCGGAGTCGGAGCGCTCCTCAGCTATACGAAGGCGTGGGGAAGCACCTTCTCCATCGGAGGCAAACCTCTTTTCGACATTCTCGAATACACGACCGACTCCATCCTTCTGCCTCTTGGCGGTCTTCTGATCGCGATCTTTGTGGGATATGTGCTGCAGAAAGAGCGTGTCTACGCGGCGCTCGAACATGAAATGGGGGAGAGATATTTCGCCATCTGGCGATTCAGCATCCGCTACATCGCGCCGGTGGCGCTGATTTTCATGATGCTCAACCTGATGGGAATTTTGAAAATATAACGGAGCGAAGAGAGAGGCTCTTCCGGTAAAGGTAAAGAGCCTCTCAACGCATCAGATACGAATCGTCGACGATCCGGTCGTTGTTCTGGGTGGCGATGACAAAAAGGGTCAGCAGACGCTTCAGCGCGTCGTTGAGCTCGTCATCGGGCTTCAGCTGTGTAATGGCGATACGGTTTTTCGTGTTGTCGGAACCGTGTTCGAGATGAATCCGTAGATTGTCGATCGCTTTCATAGTGTTGGATATTTCGGTATTGCCGTAGAGCAGCAGATAGTGTCTGTCGGCCAGCGGTATCAGATGGTCGGTACGCCGGCTGTGAAGTTGGAACTTCTTCTCGAACTCCGGATCTTCCGTCCGATACATGACGATCGTCACGGGGCTGCCGTATCGCTTGAGCCGATAGAGCTCCCGATCTACACACCCTTTGGCATCGCTCGACTCGATCCAGCCGTTCAACTCGTTTTTGACATTCAATCCGTTGAAATGCATCGCAGATCCTTCTTTCTCCGATAGAGGGCCCGCGTTCATCAGAACTGAATCATTCCTTCCGTCGGGCTCGATGCTGTCGCATAGGGGCGCTTGGGAATACGTCCCGCCAGATAGCTCATGCGGCCGGCCATGACGGCATGCTTCATCGCCTCCGCCATGACGATCGGCTCTTTCGCCTGGGCGATGGCCGTATTGGTCAATACGGCGTCGGCTCCCAGCTCCATGGCGGCTGCGGCGTCGCTCGCCTGTCCGATCCCCGCATCCACGACGACCGGCACGCTGACCGCTTCCTTGACGAATACCACATTATACCTGTTTTGCACTCCCAGTCCGCTTCCAATGGGCGCGGCAAGCGGCATTACGGCGGCGGCACCCGCATCTTCGAGACGTTTCGCGATGATAGGATCGTCGTTGGTGTAGGCCATGACGGTGAAGCCGTCCTTGGCAAGCACTTCACACGCTTCGATCGTTTCGACGACATCGGGATAGAGTGTCTTCTGGGTGTCGCCGATGACTTCGAGCTTGATCAGGTCGATGCCCGTCGCCTCCCGTGTGAGTCTGAAGAGGGTGATCGCCTCTTCCGCCGTCGTACATCCGGCGCTGTTGGGAAGAAACTGCACATCGGTATCTTTGAAGTAGTCCATCAGATTCTCTTCGTCGGGATTGGTGATGTTGACACGGCGCACCGCCACGGTGATCATCTCGGCACCACTCGCGAGTGTCGCATCTCTTGTCGTCTGAAAATCGGGATATTTGCCGCTGCCTACGATGAGTCGGCTCGAAAATTCGTAACTGCCGATCTTTAAAATATCGCTCATTGGAGAGTCTCCTGGTCTTTGTATATGTGTATATAGAAGATTTATAGCATAGGGGGACTTGAAGAAAATTGAAAGAAGGGGAGCGAAGGGCCGAAAGGGCCGCTTCGCTTACTTAACAGGGATCTCTTTGACCTCTTTTTCCTCTTTTTTCAGCTTCGGCAGAGTGATGTGCAGCACACCATCCTCCGTTTTGGCGTCGATATGATCGGCATCGACGTTTTCTGGCAGAGAGAATGTGCGCATGAATTTGCCGTAGCTGGACTCTATCTTGTAGTAGTCCTCTTTTTTGACCTCTTCTTTGAACTTGCGTTCACCGGAGATGGTCAATGTGCGTTTTTCCGGGTCGATGTTGACCTTGATATCCTCTTTTTTCACACCCGGAAGATCAACCTCGACCACATAGGCATTTTCGTCTTCCCGTGTGTTGACGCTGGGAAGAAATGCGTTGACGACCTCTTTGTCTTCTTTGGTCGGAACATCTACAGCTCCAAGAAGTCGTTTTTCAAGTTCGCGGATTTCAGCGAACGGATCGAATCGTGTTACCAGCATGATAACCTCCTTATCCAATGGTTTGTGACATTATAACAAGTTGATAATACTATTGTCAAGTTTTTTTCTCTTTTCGTTTTAAAATTATTACTGAAAAGAGATAAATAATGGTGAATGGTGAATGGTG
>NZ_JAOZOZ010000162.1 GCF_029933015.1 Hydrogenimonas sp.
GTCATGCTGATCGGCCACAAGCCCGCCTGCGCTTTCTGGCGGGTCGCGGGAGAGGATATGGAGCTGACCAACACCTCCCAGGGGGGCTACATGACCTACGACGGCGTGCCGATGGGAGCGCTGGAGCTCGCCGTCGAGGCCTCCAAGGCGGCCAAAGCCGAATACTGGGCCTGCGACATCGCCGAGTACGACGGCAAGTACTACATCCTCGAATGCGCCACGGCGTTTGCGGCCTTCCCCTACTTCCGTGACTGGATTGGCAAGTATCTGATGTGGGATTTCTCCGAAGGACGATTCCCCAAACCCCACATCCCCCTCTACAACTGGGAGGAGCTGGGCAAGATCAACCCCTCGCTTCTTCGTACGATGCGCCACATCGAGTTTTCCCGCTACATTCCCTCCACCGACGGCGCATACTACCTCAACGACAAGGATGCCGACTGGGATATCGAGCTGACCGAAGAGAGTACGCCGGAAGATATCCCCGACGATTCGCACCTGCATAAAGCGCCGCTCAAAAAGGAGGAGGAGATTCCCGAAATCGTCCTCGAGGAGGCGAAAAAGGGTGCCGAAATACACGACGAGCCGGAAGAGAGCGAAATGTCGCTCGAAAGCGTGACGCTGACGGAGCTGATGACGCTTCACGGCATGGAGGAGGAGATCGCCGTGGAGGTGATCCGCTACATCCGCAGCCATGACATCCAGAGCCTCGACGAACTGCTGGAGCTGGAAGGGATCGACAAACAGACGCTCAAAGTGTGGGCGGAAGATCTCCACAGCAGGGTCGACGTGAACGAAGCGGGCGTCAAGGCTCTCTCCAAAATCAAGGCGATCGGCAAGAAACTGGCCGAGAAGATCGTCGAGTTCCGTGAGAAACACGGACCCTTCGAAGCGCTCGAGGATCTTCTGAAGATCAAGGGTCTTGGCAAAAAGAAACTCGACAAAATCCGCGACCATATCGCGATCAAATAAGAGGTACGATTGAAACAGCTTTACCATTCCTACGACGAGGCGGTGGCTCTCTTCCGGGAGCTGGCCGAACGCCGTCCCGATCTCTTCGCCGTGGAAGTGATCGGCCGGACCTGGGAGAAACGCGACATCGTCGCCGTGACCATCGGCCAGAACGTACAGGCGGCGGCCGAGAAACCGGCGCTCTTCTACACCGGCACGATCCACGCCAGAGAGTGGATCGGGCTGGAGCTGGCCATCGGCTTCGCCCAGTACGTCGACCGCAACGTCGCCTACGACCACACGATCCAGCAGGCGCTGGAACACGCGGCGGTCTATCTGGTCCCCTGCGCCAACCCCGACGGATTCGAATACTCCCGCAACCACTTCAGCTTCTGGCGCAAGAACCGCCGCCAGAACGCCGACGGCAGCTACGGGGTCGACCTCAACCGCAACTTTCCCATCGGCTTCGTCAAGTCCAACAAGCCCGACTCCAACGTCTACGGCGGTCCCGAGCCCTTCAGCGAACCCGAAACCCGTGCCCTGCGGGATTTCGTCGAAAGCCACCCCAATATCGCCATCGCCCTGGACTACCACTCCCAGGGCAACGTCTTCTTCCCGGCCCACGATTTCCGCCACGAAGATACGATCGACACGACCGACATGAACGTGCTCTGCGCCAACATGGCCGAAGAGATCCGAAAGATCAGCGACCGGGAGTACGGCATCCACCAGGGCAAACCGCCGGCGAAACTGATCAGCGGCAGCGGCCGGGAGTTCTACCACTCCAAAGGGATCCTCGCCACCGTGGTCGAGGTGGGCACCCGCAACATCTCCGACTATCTCGACAGCATGATCGAGCATATCAGGGAGCATATCCCGGCCCTGCTGGCGGCGATCAGGGAAGCCCCCAACTACGCCAGGGAGCGTACGATGCCGCGGCCGGAGAACTTCCGGGCCACCTTCGTCGGTGTCAACAGCGTGACGCTGGAGTGGGAGCCCTACCCCTGCTGCGAAGGCGACGACACCGTCTACTTCGAGATCTACCGCAGCCGCCGGGAGAAGTCCTACTGCCGCCCCTTCAACCTGATGGGGCTGACCCAGGCCAACCGCTACGCCGATCAGAACCTCGTCAGCGACACCCCCTACTTCTACCACGTCCGCGCCGTCAACAAGCGGACCGGGCAGAAGTCCCCCTTCGCGCCGGTTCTGGCCGTGCGCACCCACGTGGCCGAGGAGGAGTTTCACCGCACCTACTTCCCGATCCCGGACAAAACCGGATACGTGGCCGAAAAGATCCCCAACAACAAGGCCCACTTCGGCGTCAACTCCCTCTTCGTCGGCGTCAACGAGACCAAGGGAGTCAGCTACGCCGTCGTGACGATTCCCCTGAAGACGATCCCCGAAAACGCCCGGATCGAGCGGGCCCGTTTCCGGCTCTACCCGATGAACCGCGTCGGCGTGACGATCGAGAAGTTCGGCGAGTGGGACGTGGGGATCGTGGAACCCGAAAGCGTGGGCGACATCACGAAATTCGAGGATGTCGAAGCGATGAGGATCCGCTCCTACGTGGGACGCCCCACCCCCTCCAACCATCTGACCCAGGGAATCTGGCGAAGCTGGGAGTTCAGCGAGATCGAGTGCCAAGCACTCCAGGAGCAGCTGAAAAAGGGTGAGGTGGTGCTGCGGGTCGAGGGTCCCAAAACCCTCGAGATCGGCCGCACCTCCCAGATGATGCAGTGGGATCTGGGGTACGGGAAGTTCGGCGGCGGGCTCGCTTTCCGGCCCCATCTGGAGATCACCTACACCCTCGAACCCCATACCCTCGAACTCTTCCCCAAAAAGAGCTTCACCGTCCGCGCCGACGGCCTGGAGGAGGGAAAGATCGTCTGCGGATTCGACGGCGAGGGCAGAAAGATCTACGCCACCTTCGACTTCGAGCTGGGATCTCTGCCAGACTGGGAGTTCATGCAGATCACCCGGGCCTACGTCGTCCTCAACCCGGTCAAGGTCTACGCCAAGGAGAATATCCGTTTCCACCTGGAGATGATCGACGCGGAGGCCGAACGGAACTACGAGGCGATCAAAAACCGGCAGATCATCGAAAACATCGGGTACGACGTCAGCGTCAACGAACTCAAGAACGAAGAGCAGGTCTTCGTGTTCGACACCTACGCGATCCAGGAGTTCGGCAACCGCCTCAGAGACCGGAAGTCGATCGCCTTCCTGCTGCGCCCCAGCAGCGCGCAGAAACTGGTGAAAAACTCGGTCGTCGAGTGGCACAGCGCCCATCCCGACTTCACGCCGAAGCTGGTCGTGGAGTATCTCCACAAGCGGCGCAGGCCCGTCGCCCCCGTGAGCGACCTGAAATACAAAATCGAAAACGGAAAGATCCGTCTGAGCTGGAAAAACCCGGCCGACAAGGATTTCAAAGGGGTCTTCGTCATCAAGAACCCCTTCCGAAAACCGATCTCCCCCTACGACGGAGACAAGCTCTACGGCGGTCCCGACAACTGGACCTA
>NZ_JAOZOZ010000163.1 GCF_029933015.1 Hydrogenimonas sp.
GACGATGATACCGTCCCGATCGGCCAGCAGATAGTCGCCGTTTCGGAAAACGGCTCCCGCGAAGGAGAGTTCCACGTCACGCCGGGCCGGATTGTGCTCGAAGCTCTTGCGCGGGCAGGTCCCCAGCGCCCAGAGCCCCACCGGAATCGTCGTGGTGACGTGGATGTCGCGGACATAGCCGTGGACGAGTATCCCGGCCCACCCGTTGTGGTGGGCCAGTTTCATAAGGTTTTCGCCCACCACCGCCTCGTAGGCCCCGTCGACGTCGACGACGATGAAGCGGTCGTGCCCCTCCTCCTTCAGCAGCGCGATCAGCTCGGTGTTGTTTCTCTCCAGTTTCAGGGTCACGATGGGGCCGTAACAGCTCGTCGCGCCGCCATAGGGCCTGAAAAGGGGATCGAGCACCTGCACCTTCTCTTTGCACTCGTCGCAGATATCCGCCGTGAAGAATTTCATTTTTTCGCCTTTTTTCGGAAAATTATACTCAAAAACATCCATGATTTGGATAGAATATCACTCATAATTTCCCACTGAAGAAGAATCCGGATGAAAGTAGTCACAGGAGTGGTCGGCAACGACATCCACGTCGTCGCCAACCGTCTCATAGAAATCTCTCTCAAAGAGCGCGGTTTTACCGTCTTCAATCTCGGTGTCAACACCTATCTCGAAGAGTTCCTCGACGCCGTCGTCGAAACCGACGCCGACGTCCTGCTCATCTCCTCCCTCAACGGCGAAGCCGAAGGGTGGTGCCGGGACCTGCAGATTCTCAAAAAATCGTACCGTTTCAGAAAGCGCGTCGTCTTCATGATCGGGGGCAATCTGGGCGTCGGCGAAATGGACCCGACGACGCTCGTGCCCAAATTCAAGGGATACGGTTTCGATCTGGTTTTCCATCAGGTGGACCTCAACGAGGGGCTCGACAAACTCGAAGCCTTCCTGAAGGAGAGCGTATGAGTCTCTTCCGCCGCGAACGGGAGATCATCACCCGCAACGAATATGTCGACCATTTCGACTTCGACGAGATCGAGGAGTTCGTCAGAAACGCCAGCAAAGAGCTTTTCATCTCCCACCGCTTCAAAACTTCCGACGCGATGCAGGTGCAGCCCAGGGGCGGTTTTCCGACCTACGAGAAGGTCTTTCGGCTCTACGAGGAGTTCAAGGCCGCCGGCGTCGATATCCTGCCGCTGACGATCGACTCGAACACCCGTCTCAACGACTACGCCACCGCCAGAAAGATGCTGGCCCTTTCGGAAGAGAACGACGTGGACATGCTCAACGGCTACCCCCTCATCAACCACGGCTACCGCACGACGAGAAAGATGATCACCCATTTCGACACGCCGGTGAGCCTGCGCCACGGCACCCCCGACGCCAGGCTGCTGGTGGAGATGGCGCTCGCTTCGGGAATCTTCGAGATCGAGGGAGGCCCCATCACCTACCTTCTCCCCTACTCCAAGAACTTCCCCCTCGACAAAGCCTTTCTCTACTGGAAGTACGTGGAGAAGGTGTGCGCCCTCTACTCCGAATACAACGAACCGATCAACCGCGAATCCTTCGGACCTCTCAGCGCCACGCTCCAGCCTCCGGTCATCGTCATCGTCATCCAGATCATCGAGATGCTTTTGAGTCTGGAGGAGGGAGTCAAATCCTTCTCGGTCAGCTTCTCCCAGAGCGGTTCGATGATCCAGGACGTGGTGACGGCCAACGTTTTGATGAAACTCTCGCGCCGATACGCCGACATGTTCGGATTCCACGACGCCGACATCCATCTGGTCTACCACCAGTGGATGGGCGCCTTCCCCTACAACAAGGAGTACTCCGACGCCCTGATCACCGCCTCCACCGTCATCGCGGCGATGGTGGGCGCCGACAAGATCATCACCAAAACCCGCAACGAAGCCTTCGGCATCCCCACCAAAGAGGCCAACGCCCGGGCCGTCGCCAGCGTCAAATATACGCTGGGAATGCTCCGGGGATTGCCGAAAGTGCGCGACGAAGAGGAGGAGGAGAATCTCACCAACATGGTCGACGAGATCATGGAAGCGGTGCTGAACGACCCCGCCGACACCCTCTGGCGCAAAGTCTTCAACGCCATCAAGCGCGGCCATATCGAGATCCCCTTCTCGCCCCACATCATCAACGCCAACGAAGTGATCACGATCCGCGACCCCAATCAGAACATCCGCATTCTCGAACGGGGAAAACTCCCGATCTCCGACCGGAGCTTCGCCTACGAGCGCTCGAAAATCGCCCTCAAAGAGGGTGAGAGGGTGGTCGACAAAATCATCAAAGACATCGGAATCATGCTATGACCAGACTTCTCTTCGACATCGGCAGCACCTACTTCAAAGTGGCCGAAGAGGGCACCATCCGCCAATACTTCCGGGATTTCGGCCGGCCCATCTTCGACGATCTGATGGACAAATGCGGCGACCTGATCAAAAGACACTCCCCCGACGAGATCCGCATCTGCAGCTCCGCCAACGGCGGGCTCAGCACGCTGATCATAGGCCTGAGCAACTCCTTCAGCCTCAAATACGCCGTCAACATCGCCTTCAATTCGGGCATCAACATCATCGATACGGTACTCTACCCCGACATCGACAGCGCCACGGCCCCGCTGGAGACGGTGGATGTCGTCATCGTCGTCGGCGGTATCGACGGGGTCGGCGGCATCTTCGACGAGAGGCTCTTCGGATTTTTGGAAAAGGTCCACTACGAAAACATCGTCTACGTGGGCAGCGCCGACGACCGGGACTATCTGGCCGACCATATCGACCATCTCGTGATCCTCGACAATATCATCACCGACCGGCTCAAGATCAACGAGGGGGAGCTCAAAACCTACCTGACCGACCTCTACCAGGCCGACATCATGGGCAAGGAAGACATCAAACAGCTCTACCACATCACGGCCAACCAGATCTACTCCACCCCCTACGTCGTCAACCTGGCCCTCCCCCACGTCAAGGAGAAGCTCGACGTCGCAGACCCCTACATCGTCATCGACATCGGCGGGGCGACGACCGACATCCACTACAGTCGCGACCTGGTGAGCGACAACATCGTGGGCGAAGGGGGCTACGACCGGCTCGTCTTCAAGAAGCTGGGGGTCTACAAATCCCGCGAGAGCCTGATCCACACGGCCAGGCAGAACGAATTCGTCTTCGAACTGCTGAACCATCTTGGCGTGACCGAAAACATCCTGGAGGAACGGAGCGAAAAGGCGACGAAGATACTGATGCAGCTGGCGATCTTTCTGGTGCTCTACAAAGTCTCCAGACACCACGCCGACTATATCGAACTCAAACTCGAAAACCTCAACAGCATCGTCCTCACGGGCGGCATCACCAAACTCCTGAGCCAGGAGGAGGCCGAAGAGATCGTCGGCTTCTTCTACAAAAAACTGCTCCACTTCCACCAGAT
>NZ_JAOZOZ010000164.1 GCF_029933015.1 Hydrogenimonas sp.
GCATCCCATCCTGTCCACCGCCATGAGATTTTTATCTTCGCGGAAAAACACCGCTTCCGGGATTTCGTGGAAAACGTCGCGGGGAAGCTTCAGCGCAAAGAGTGTTGCACCGTCGCCGCAGCGGCGCAGCCGGCCTCTCTCGTCGAAAATCCATGGGTGTGATTTCGCCGCCGCGAAACGGGGACCGCTCCCTTTCAGGAGGCTCAGGCGCCGGAGGCTTCGGGCGTCGAAACAGAGCACCCCTTTCCCGCGGCTCGAAAAGAGCGCCACGAGCCTGCCGCCGTCCGCGAAACGAAAGTGGGGGATCCTGCGTTTCCTGCCGTAGAAACTCTCCGAAGCGTCGGCCCCCTCGAAGAGGATCGCCCCCTTTTCGAGGCGTCCGCTTCGCAGGTCGATGAAGCGGATCGCCATCCTCTCCCACGTGGCGGGATCTCTGAGGAGGAAAGCGAGCCGGCGCCCGTCGGGGCTGAAGCGCACCTCGCCGCAGGCGTTGGCGTAGATGCGCTGGAGAAGCACCTTTTTCGTTTTCGTGTCGACGAGGCAGATGCGTCCCGCCGTGTGAAGACGCCCTTTTTCGTCCTCGACGCTCATGTCGCACAGCGCGGCCGCGAACCGCCCGTCGGGGGAGATGTCCAAAGAGAGGACCGGCTGGTCGATCCCCAGCGGGATTTTGGTGTAGCGCCCCTCGGCGTCGAGCAGGACGATCCCCGTCTCCCCGACGTTGCCGAAAGGCTCGGTTCGGGCTTCGGAATGGGCCATCGCCCACATCAGCGCCCCTTTCATCAAAAGAGGCACCGCCTCTTCGATCAGCGAGGGGGGCATCAGGGTCCGCGCCCAGGCGGGCTCTTCGGAGGCGGCCCGGGCCGCGGCCTCTTTCCCCGCCTCTTTCATCGCCTCGCCGTACTTCTTCCAGCTACCGTACTCCCGCTTCACGGCGCTGTCGAGGATTCGCCGGATCCGTTTTCTCTCCGCCGCGATCTCTTCGGGTGTCGGTCTGGCTTTGGAGACGTAGCCGAAGAGGGCGTAGCGGGGCGAGGAGAGGGCGGGTGTGAAGAAATACGCATCGGGTATGGAGAGGCTCTTTTCGAGACGGTACGGGCCTCCCCATATCGCCGTCACCGTCAGGAATATTATGGCGAGTGAAACGACTATCCTCTTCACGCTCTTTCTCCTATCGCATGATCTCAAGATGTGGGCACCAGTCGGCGTCGAAGCGGATGCGCGCGCTGTTGCTCCGGGTGTGCCAGCCGGCGGTTTCGCCGCCGGGGGGACGCCGCCACGCATCACGGGCCTGCGGCGAAGCGGCACCGCTTTGGGAGGCTTGGAGGCAGCGGGCGGGCAGGTAGTAGATCAGCGCGCCTCCTTTTGCGAGTTTACGCAGCGTCTCGATGTCGTTTTTCCTCAGTCCCGAGAGGAATCCCTCCCCGGTTAGTCGCGAAACCACCGTCGCCAGCGCTTCGGAAAAGTCGTAGTTCTGCCGCGCCCGTGTCCCGATCGCGAAGATCTCCTCCGGGCCCGTCCCCTCTCCGTAATCCTCCGGAAAACGGGCTCCGTAGACGGTCCGCTTCAACAGGGCGTTGATGCGGTGCAGGCTCTCTTTCGCCTTTTGGAGGCTTTCGAAGCCCCCCTTCCCGATCTCGGCCTCGATGCGGATCAGAGCGGGGCTCTCCCAGACGAGCCGCCACTTCGCGAAATCCTCTTCGGGGCATTTTTCTCCCTCCTCGCACACGATTTTCGAGACGAATTTTCTCTCGATCTGCCGGTAGAGCACCTCGTCGCGGCGGTTTTCTCCCCGGTTCATGCAGCGGTGAAAGGCTTCCCAGCTCTTCAGGCACTCCTTTTTTGCAAACCACGGGGTCAGATCGACCGACGTCGAGATCTTTTCGGGGATCTCGTCGGGGCGGGGGGCGACGACGGCGATCGCCGGGACACCCTCGGGCGTCTTTCGGACCGAGAGCTCCTTCGCGCCGATGAGCCGTCGCATCGTTTCGATCTGCTCCGCCGGCACCGGCTGCAGCGATACGCCCGGTTCGTTCAGGTAGAGATAGATCCTGTCGCTCAGGGGAGGGCACCCCTGCGCAGTCAGAAAAAGGACCAGAAGCAGCCAGAGAAACCGCATGGCCCGCTACTTCACGATCCGTATCTCGACCCGCCGGTTCTTCGCGCGGCCCGCCTCGGTGGCGTTGTCGGCGATCGGGTCGGCCTTGCCTTTGCCGACGATCTCGAAGAGTTTCGGATCGACCTTTTCGCAGTAGATCAGGTAGTCGGCCACCGACTGGGCCCGCTGCAGCGAGAGTTTGAGGTTGTACGCGTCGCTGCCGACGTTGTCGGTGTAGCCGGTGACGATCAGCTTTTTGGCCGGGTTTTCACGGATGATGTCGCCCACCACCGAGAGCGCCTCTTTGGCTTCGGGCTTGAGGATGAACTTGTTGAAGTCGAAGAGCACCTTCTCCGGCACCGTCAGCTTCATCCCCTCTTTGGTCTTCCTGACACCGATGCCCAGCTTTTCAGGGGTCGGTTTCGCCTCTTTTTTCGTGTATCTGGCGACGCGGATGTTGGAGATCAGTGCCCCGTAGGCGGGCGTATCCCACATCTGAAACTCGAACCCGTGGACCGTTTTGTGAAAAGGGATCGAGACCAGGCGTTTGCCGTCGGCGAATACCCGGTATTGGTGCCGCCGCACCTGGATGGCGATATGCATCCTCTTCTCTTTGGGATGGGGAACGTTCAGGATGCGCCCGACCTTTCGAAGCTCCAGCCGGTCGGCGTAGAAGACCACATCGAAATCCTCGTTTCCGAAATACTCCTCTTTGTCCCACTCTTTTTCGTTCTTGCCCTTGGTCAAAGGACGGAATTTGACTTTGGCGGACTGCCCCTTCTTCCCTTCCGGGTTGATCACGAGATCGTACTCGATCGAGAAGTCGTCGTCGCCGATCTCCAGTTTTTTCCAGATGCGCATACCGTTGTCGGTAGAGGGTGCGATCCAGATGTGATCGTCGTATTTGACACACTCGATCCCCTTCTCGAACTTGTCGAATCCTTCGGGAAACTCTCCCACCGGACAGTCACGAAAATCCGTTTCGAAAAGCACCTCGTCACCGGGCTCGAATTTGGTGTATTTCGTCTTTCCCGTGACAAGACCGCCGCCTGCGAGCAGTGCCGGAAGCAGCAGCATTCCCAGCGCTCTCCACAGTTTCTTCGCGTTCATTTCACACCTCCTGTCTGATTGGAACCCATCTCAAAAATCCCCATAGGCGGTAACGGAAGCGATTTTGCTTCCTGTCGCGGCGGTTCGACGCAGGCGTGGCCAAAGCCACGTCAAGGAGAACCAACAAAAAGAGGGGGCAAAAGCGCTCCGCCCGTAGGGTGGCACGGAAAAAATACACTGCCAACGCCCGAAATGCTCGACGTAGCTTTG
>NZ_JAOZOZ010000041.1 GCF_029933015.1 Hydrogenimonas sp.
ATGGCCGGGAATGGTACGCAAACGGTGCGATGACAAGGCGAAAAGCGCAAGGCGTAGCCAAAGCTACGTCGAGCATTTCCAACGAAGTCAACGTGCCGTTTGCGTACCACCCTCACGGGCGGAGCGCTTTTGCCCCCTCTCTTTGTTGCTTCTCCTTGACGTGGCTTTGGCCACGCCTGCGTCGAAGCGCCGCGATAGGTAGCAAAATCGCTTCCGTTACCGGCTATGAGGATTTTTGAGATGGGTTCTAGAAAGGTCCGCCAGCACGTCACGAAGCAGAGCGTCGTCCTGCTCGTTTTCATCGTGGGCCTCTTTTTCGAAGCCTACATGCACAACTTCAACCTGGTCTACATCGCCCTCTTCTTTCTTCTTGGCTTGGCCATGGCCGCCATACCGGTGGGAATCCTCAATATCGGAAAGCTGCGGCCGCACTGGGAAGGGTGCGGAAGGCTTTTCGCCAACGAAGAGGGAGCCTGCAGAGTCCGGATCGACAACCCCTCCTCCACCCCGGCGTGGGGCATCGATCTCGTCTGTGGAGAAAAGAGCGTAAAAACGCCTCCCATACCGCCCCGTGACCGTCTGGAAGCGGCGATCCCCTTTCTGGCGAAACGCCGCGGACGCACGAGACCGGGCCCCTGTCGTCTGGAGTCGCTCTTTCCCCTGGCGACGGTCCGTTTCGAGCTTCCGCTCTCCGGGATCGGGGAAGTGATCGTCTACCCCACGCCCAGAGGCAGACCGCTGGAGAGCTTTTTGAGACAGATGCGATCGCCCTACGGCCACGAAACCGATTTCGACGGGCTCGAATCCTACAGCGGTACGGAAAACGCCTCCAGAATCCACTGGCCTTCGGTCGCCCGGGGCGAAACGATGGTCAAGGCGTTCGAAACGGAGCGTGAAAGCGAAACGCTACTTTTCGACTTTCACACCTGCGCCGCCCACGACGAGGCGCGCCTGTCGCAGCTGACGCTCTGGGTGCTCGAATGCGAACGGCGGGGCGTTCCCTTCGCCATCCGCATGCCCGGCGGAGTGCTACAGAGCCGAAAGGAGGGAATCGATGCGATTCTCGAAACGCTGGCGCTCTACTGAGTCTCCGACCGGTGGCGTTTCTCCTCTGCGGCTGCTCGACATCGCCTATCTGACGGTTCTGCCGCCTCTGCTTCTCGTGCTGAAACTGCCGATGCTGCTCTTCGTGACGGGCGTGGTCGTCCTGATCCTTTCGGGCAAGAGAGCGACCCTGCCGACCCAGATCGCCCTGCTCGTCTCCGGGGCCCTGGCCATCTTTCTCTCGCTCTACGGCACGTTCAACTACGTCGGTCTCTCGCGTCTGAAACTCTTCGTGGAGCTGCTTACTTATCTGCTGATCCTGGCCGTCTCTCTCCAGAGACTGACGGGAAAAATCAACATCTACCTCGCGATCTCGCCGATGCTTCTGCTGGCGCTATCGCTCTTCTTTTTCGATTCGATTCCGATGCTCTTTTATGTAGTGTTCGAAATCTTCGTGATGCTCTGGCTGATCCTTACGTGGCGGATGCGTACCACGCTTGCGGGGAGCCTGCGCATGGCGGGGACACTCTTTCTGCTCTCCCTTCCTCTGGTGGTGCTTCTTTTCATCTTTTTCCCCCGTATCTCCTTCGGACACGCCTCCTACGGTTTCCGGGGCGAGTCTCTTACGCGGATGGGGCACGACGGGACGATGCGGCTCGATGCGGGGGCGCTGGACGTGCTCTCCCACCGCATCGTCATGGAGGTCGGTTTCGAGGGAGAGGTTCCGCCGGAAAACCGCCTCTATTTCCGCGGAAGCGTCCTCTATCTGGACAGAAAGGACCACTGGGAACCTCTGCCGCCCTTTATCAGGCGCCGTATCGCACCACGGAAATATGCCCTGCCGCCGATGTACGAGGAGGCCGACGAGATCGTCATCTACAAAGTCTCGCTCTACCCTACCCACAAACGGTGGCTCTACATGCTCGATCTCCCCATCGAGGCACCCGAAGGCGCATCGATCGACGCCGACTTCCAGGTGACGCTGAAAAAGCCGATCGACGAACCCCAGATCTATGCCGCCAGCTCCGCCCTCAGATACCGCTACGGCGCGTCGACCGAAAAACAGATCGTCGCCATCGCCCTGCAGGCGGACCCTGCAGCCAACCCCCGCACCGCGGAGGCGGCGAAGGCTATTGAAGCGGCCCATCCCGACGAGGCCGAGAGACTGAACGCCATGATCCGATATTTCAAAGATGCGAAACTCACCTACACCCTCCGCCCCGAACCGCTCGATCTGAACCGCTCGGCCGACAGTTTCCTCTTCGACAAAAAGGCGGGCTACTGCGTCCACTTCGCCAGCGCTTTCGTCACGATGGCCCGCCTGGCCGGCCTGCCGGCGCGCGTCGTCACGGGCTACAAGGCGAGTCTCTCCAACAGTGTCGAAAACTACCTGGCGGTGGAGGAGAGAGACGCCCACGCGTGGGCGGAGGTGCTGGTGAAGGGAGCGTGGCGGCGTGTCGAGACGACGGCGACCGCCGCCTATGTGGCACCGGAGACACCCGGTTCGGCCGCTGCCGCCGAAGAGAAAAAGAGCCGCGGCACCACGGAAACGGGTCTGTCGAAAACGGATCTCTATCTCCTCTATGCCAAGTACCGCATCGAGACGTGGATATTGCGCTACAGCCGCTTCAGACAGATGCAGCTGCTTCAAAAGGCGAAGAAAGAGCCGCTGTTTGTCCTGAAGTTCGCCGGCTCGCTGCTGCTGCTCGTTCTGACGGTCACGCTGGCGGCCGCCTATCTTCGCAGGGAACCCTGCGATCGCGAAACTCGCTGTCTGCTGGAGCCGCTTCTAAAAAGGCTGCAAAAAGAGGGATATACGAGAAGAGAGGGAGAGACGATGCACGCCTTTCTCCTACGCTGCGCCGCGGACCACCCCGGGAGGGAGCGTCTGCTGGAGATCGACAGACTCTATCACGAGATTCTCTATGGGGAAGCGAAAGAGAAAGAGAAGTCTCTCAAAAGGGCGATCAGAGATTTTTTCGAGACGGGTTCTACTCTTTGATCAGCGCCACGCGCTCGCCGAAACGGACATGGGTGCGGTCGTTGGTCCGGATCTCCATCAGGCCCGGCTCGGCGAAGATCAGCACCGTCGAACCCATCATGAACATCCCCAGCAGATCCCCTTTGTGGATCCAGACCGGTTTTTTGTCGTAGCGATAGAAAGTCGGCTCGCGCCTGTCGGCGTTGGTTTTGATGCGGTGGTCGAAAGAGATCGTCATTCTGCCCACGTTGAGTGCGCCCACCAGGACGATGAAAATGCGTTTTCCCTTTTCGGTGAAACACTCCAGTATGACCCGCTCGTTTTCGACGAAAAGCTCTTTCGTGCGTCGCAGTGACGGGAAATTGACCGGATAGAGTTTGCCGGGCTGATGCAGGATCGACGCCACCCGGAGCTTGTAGGGCATGTGGTAGCGGTGGTAGTCTTTCGGCGATAGGTAGAAGTTGATGTAGGTGCCGTCGTAGAGCTCCTTCGCTTCACGCCCGTACTGAAGCGTCAGCAGATCGTCGATGCTGTATTCCATCCCCTTGATCTGCATCGCTTTGTCCTTGTCGATCTTTCCGCACTCGGTCACGAAAGCGTCCACCGGAGAGATCAGCGCGCCGTGTCGATGGTCGACGGGACGCTCCTTTCTCAGCTCTCTTGTGAAGAGTTTGTTGAGACTCGGATAGGTCGAAGGCGGGGCGAACTCCGACATGTCCAGTCCCAGAAGATTGACGTAGGCGGAGTTGATGAAAGACTGGATGCCGCTGGAAAATTCGTGGTCGGCGAAGCGGCCGAACCACTGGGATACGATGTTGGTGATATGCTTTTTGACCATCTACTTGATTCTCTCCAGCGCCTCTTCCATCAGAGTGATATGGTAATCCTCCTGGTAGTTGATAAAATCGAAGAACTGCTGCAGCGCCTCGTTGTCCACCGCTTCGGCCAGGGCCCTGCACTGCTCCTTGGCCGCTTTCTCCTCGTCGATGCCTTCGGCGAGAAACTTCTCGAGGGAGTCGAACCGGTAGATCTCCTGCGTCACCATACGTGGCACGGCGAGTATCCCCATCTTCGCCATCATGCGGGCGAAGGATTTGAGATGGAACTTCGACTCGTCGATCATGATCTGGAAAATCTCGATCAGTCGCTTGTCGTCGACGACCGTCTGGGCGTAGGAGTAGATGACGACCAGTTCGTACTCTTTATAGCTCTCTTCGAAAAGAAAGAGCACCAAAGCGTCGAGCGAACTCTTTTCGAGCTCGATACCGTCGAGCTTCAGCGATTTGTCGAAGGCGGTGATTTTCGCGTTGCGCTCGAACTCGCGATGAAGGGTTTTGCGGATGTAGCCCAGATCGCTGAGCATTCTTTTGGCCAGAGGGTCGCCGTTGTCGCTCAGCTGCAGCTCGATACGCGCAAGTACCTCGTCGCAGAACATCGCCGCCTCGCCTTCCGTGGTGAACTCGAGAGTGATCGCCGGCCGTTCGTAGCTGTATTCGATCTTCTTCTTTACGTAGAGATTTTCGATGAAACGCAGATGACGGTAGAGGATCTCGGAATAGTCGTAGAGTTTTTCACCCCATTCGCGGTCGTTCACCGCAAAAGATGAGAAGAGCAGTTTGAGCCACCCTTCGTGAACTGTCGTAAAAAGTCTTTTCGCCATTATTTCGTCTCCTCGGTTTCCGGCACGGCACACGCCCGGCTGATCATATGGGTGGGAACGATCGCATCCGGATCGCTCTTTTTCGCTTCGTAATGGTCCAGTGCCGCCAGAAAGGCCTGGGCCACCATCTCCGAACAGGCCGCTTCTTCCGGCGGCATCTGGTCCAGTTTTCCCAGCATGATCTGCACCATCTCCTTCGCTTCGTCGACACTCGCCCCCTTCACGCTCTCGGTAAAGATCGATCCGGCGATGATCGTCGTCATGCAGGCTTTGGCCTGAAAACGGATATCCTCGATCCTGTCGCCGTCCATCTTCAGATAGACGATGACCATCTCTCCATTGTCGGGGTTTTTCCCGATACCCTGGCCGTCGGGATGCTCGAGTTTTCCATAGTTTCGTGGATTCATCATATGATCCATCGTGATATCGTACAATTCGTCTTTGTTCATTTCGTTCCTACTGTTAACATCTTCGAAATCTGTCCGATATGGATGTATCGGATTCTTTTGATCGATCGCGTCCATGATTTTTTCGACGACTCAACCATCAAACAGGTAAGTGATTATATCATGTTGTCATCTCCGTTGGTATGACATAAATTAAGAGGTCTCAATATTTGTCCGTAAAACCAACCAGCCCAAAAAAAGTGATCGGAAGGATCGCAGTGCCCGCGAAAAAAAACAGATTTCTCATTCTATTTTCCAGTATATCGCTTCTGGCACTTCTGTACAATGCGGTCTTCATCTATGACCAGTTTCGCCGCATCGACAATATCCGCCTTTTCGTTTCCAAACATCAGGCGGAGGTTCTCGACGCCTTTCTCATCGCTTTCAGAAAAACCTACCAGCAGGCGTTTTTGGACAACCACATCCCCCTCGACGAAGAGAATATCAAACTGCTTCCTGTCGTCACCACACCCCGTATATCGGAGATGTTCGCAGAATCCATAGCGAACAGGGCGATGGTCAGAACGGTGTCGGACCGGCCGAGAAACCCGAAAAATCTCGCCAACGAACTCGAAAAGAGAACCATCGAGTACTTCAGGAAACATCCCGAAACCAAAGAGTCCTTTTCGATGATCGAAAGGGATGGCGAAGAGATCTTCTACTACGCTTCACCGCTCTATATCACGAAACAGTGTCTGACATGCCACGGGGAGAGGGAAAAGGCTCCCGAATATATCCGCTCCCATTATGATGCCGCCTACGGCTACAAAGAGGGTGAGCTTCGCGGCCTCATAAGCATCTATCTCTCCCAGGACAATCTCAAGAAAAACATTCTCGCCCTCGTCTACAAAAACATATCTTTGATGCTGATTATCACGATTCTGTTTCTGGCGATCTTTTTCCTTCTTCTGAAAAAGATCTACAAAAAAGAAGAGGAGTATACCCGGACCCTCGAATCCGAAGTGGAAAAGAAGACCCGGGCGCTGGAGAAAAAATCCAAAGAGCTCGAATATCAGCTCTACCATGACCTTCTGACCGGGCTGCCCAACCGCAACGCACTCCTGAACGACATGGAAAGTGGTGATATCGAAGCGTTGATATTGATTAATATCGACGATTTCAAGGAGATCAACGACTTCTACGGACACGATGCCGGAGACGACCTCATCAAAAAACTGGCCGAACTTCTGGCCAAAGAGTGTCCCGAGAGATCGTGCAGTCTCTACAGAATGCCTTCCGACGAATTCGCGATGCTTCTGCACGAAAAGATCGACAAAGAGGCACTGGAGCGGTTTATCCGCAAACTTCTCAAAACCATCAACGGCCACGATTTCGTCGTCGATTCCAACATCGTTCACCTGCGCATCGCCGTCGGCGCTTCCAACGACGGAGCCGATCTGCTGATCACGGCGGACATGGCGATGAAAAAGGCCAAAACCGAAAGAAGCGACTATATCGTCTACGACGCGTCGATGGATATGAGCAAAAAGTACAAAAAAAACATAGAGTGGGCGGAAAAACTCAAAAGCGCCATCGAAGACGACCGTATCGTCCCCTACTTCCAGCCGATCGTCTCGACGAAAGACGGCTCCGTCAAAATCTACGAATCCCTCGTGCGACTCATCGACGAAGACGGCACCGTCTATACCCCCTACCACTTCCTCGACATCGCGAAACGTACCCGCTACTATCCGGAGCTGACGAAACGGATGGCCGACAAAGTCTTCGAAACATTCAAAGATCAGCCCTACGACGTCTCCATGAACATCTCCTATCTCGACATCATGAACAAACCGACGATGCACTACATCATCGAGCGTATTTCCCAATACGAAAATGCCGAGCGTATCCATTTCGAGATCCTCGAAAGCGAAGGGATCGAACGGTACGAAGATGTCTACGCCTGTCTTAAAAAGCTCAAATCGATGGGGTGTCACATCTCTCTCGACGATTTCGGCTCGGGCTATTCCAACTTCGACCACATTCTGAAACTGGAAGTCGACATGCTCAAAATCGACGGTTCGCTGATCAAAAACATCGACGAGGATATCAGCTCGCAGATCATCGTCGAGACGATCGTCGATTTCGCCGACAAACTCAATATCGCAACCTGCGCCGAATTCGTCAGTTCCAAAGCGATCTACGAAACGGTCAAGGATCTGGGCGTCACCTACGTACAGGGATATTATATTTCCGAACCGAAACCCTTCTGCGATTTGGTATAATCCTCCCAATAAAACAGAAGGGATTCCATGCTGCGTTTCGCCCCGACTCCGACGGAGGATATGCATATCGGTGATCTGCGCATCGCCATTTTCAGTTACATCGTCGCCCGGCAGCGCGGCGAACGGTTCATCGTGCGTATCGAAGACGACGACAAAGAGCGCAACATAGAGGGAAAAGAACGGGAGATTCTCGAAATCCTGCAGCTGTGCGGCCTCCATCCCTCCGATGTCTACTACCAAAGCCACAACCTCACCATCCACCAGCACATGGCGATCAAACTTCTCGGAGAGCGCAAAGCCTTCGCCTGTTTCTGTCCACCAGAAGAGCTTGAAATGGAGCGCAAGAGGGCCGAAGAGGAGAAAAGAGCCTACCGTTACAGCGGAAAATGCGAGCGTTTGACGGATGCCGAAGTGCTCGAAAACGAAAAACCCTTCACCGTCCGCCTGAAAAAACCGGAAGAACCGGTGGCGTTCGACGACATCGTCCAGGGCCGACAAAGCTACGCACCCGAAGAGATCGACAGCTTCGTCATCATGCGCGCCGACAAAACCCCCACCCACGACTTCGCATGCGCCATCGACGACATGATCCACGACATCTCCCTGGTGATCCGCAGCCAGGAGCGTATCGGCGACACCCCCAGGCAGATTCATGTCCGCAACCGGCTCGGATACGACAAAACGGTGGAGTACGCCCACCTGCCGATCATCCTGAACGCGGAGGGCGAAAAGATCTCCGAACGTGACGCGGCTTCCGGCGTCAAGCGGCTTCTGGAGGAGGGATTTCTCCCCGAAGCGATCGTCAACTACCTGATCCTGCTGGGCAACGAAGCACCCAGGGAGATCTTCACGATCGAAGAGGCGATAGAGTGGTTCGATCTGAAAAAACTCTCCAAAGCCCCGGCGAAATTCGACATCGAAAAGCTGCGTTTTCTCAACCGCGAACATATGCGCCTGATGGACCCCAAGGAGCTCTCCCGCGCCTTCGGTTTCGCCGACGAAGCGGTGGGAAATCTGGTCAAGTGCCATCTCGATGAGGGAAGTACGATCAGGGAGATCAAACCGAAAATCGAAGCGATCTTCGGCGCCAAACCTTTCGAAGGAGAGTGGAAAGAGCCGATGGAAAAGCTGCGCGATGCGCTCAAAAACGCGCCGCTTCTTGAAACCTTCGACGAACTGCAAAGCCACCTGACGCGCGAGACGGGCCTGGAGGGCGAAAATCTCTCCAAAGCGCTTCGGCTGCTGCTGACGGGTAGAGAAGAGGGGCCCGAACTTTCCGCGCTCTACCCCTGGCTCAAATCTTATCTACAGGAGATAGTCAAATGATATCCGCACTCATCTACGCCATCGTCAACGTTATCCACACGATCATCAGTATCTATATCTGGATCGTCATCATCGCGGCCCTCGTCAGCTGGGTACGCCCCGATCCCTACAATCCGATCGTCCAGGCGCTCTACCGTCTGACGGAGCCGGTCTACGCATGGATCCGCCGCTACATTCCCACCGTCGTGGGAGGCATCGACCTGGCGCCGCTGATCGTCATCATCGGGCTTCAGTTCATCGACGTTTTCCTGATGCGCCTGGTCTTTCACTAAACCGATGCTGCTGCGAAGGATCGCGATAGCGGGAGCGCTGGCTCCCATGCTGCTCCTCTCTTCGGAGATCACGCTGGAGCGGATCGGCAAAATGCCCAGAAGCTACGCCAAGGATTTTTTTATCTGGCGCTTTTTCGACCAAAACATCACCGCAAAAGAGGCCGACGCCGCCTTCTATCAGCTTCGCTCCGTCAACTGGAAACTGATCCACCGCTACGCGAAAAAGACGAAAAAGCCGGGATTCGCCATGGCGGACCGGTGCTACCGTCTGGGGCCGGACAAGCTGCCTGCCAAAGAGGCGGCTTGCAGCGCCATCGCTATCACCCCCTACCGCTTCTCCAAACTCTCCAGCGAAAAACAGTTCCGACTTATCGGCCAGCTCTCCGACTATCCGAAACTGCTGCGCTGGATGGACATCATGGCGGATGAAGAGCCCTTCTTTCAACTCGTCAAGAGCGACAGCGACACCTTTTTCGAAGTGTTCAACCGCTGCGGCAGGGATTGGCGCAAAAAGCACCTCGACCATCCGCTGCCACCCAAACTGGTCGAACGTCTCTCGAAAGAGAAAAAGTTCGCCCAGAGCGTCAAACTGATCGTTACCGACAACGATCTCGGGAAACTTCAGAAGTCGCTTCTGGGAATCGACTCGAAACCTCTGGACCATCAGACCACCTTCTTTCTCGCCATGAACGCGCTGCGTCACGACCATCCGAAGCTGGCGAAGATCTATCTGGCCGACGCCTACAAGAAAGCGTGGTTTCGATTCGACAAGGACAAGGTTCTCTTCTGGCTCGCGCAGATCGATCCGGGAAAATCCTGGCTCGAAGACCTCTCCAAAAGTTTCGATCTCAACATCTACACCCTCTACGCCCATGAAAAGCTGGGGACCCGCTGGCCCAGAGTCGTCTCGCCCTCTTTCGGGGAAAAGCGGTGCCGATACGACATCACCGACCCTTTTGCCTGGCTGGAGATCCTAAAGACGATCAGGGGGAAAAAAGAGAATTTTCTGATCGACTACGGCAAACGTTTCGCCTGCGACAAAACAGTGGGACACTACGCCTTCATCATGGAGCGCGCCTCCCGCTACCGCACCCACTATTTTCCGATCCCCTACGAAGAGGCCTACGAGGGGCTCTCCGTCGACGACAAGGCACTCGTCCTCGCCCTCGCACGCCAGGAGAGCCGCTTCATCCCCTCCTCCATCTCCCCTTCCTACGCACTGGGAATGATGCAGATCATGCCCTTTCTCGTCAAAGCACTGGCGAAAGAGAGAAAAGAATCCTTCGATCTTGACAGAATGTTCGACCCGGAGACGAACGTCGCCTACGCCAGAACCCATCTGAAATATCTGAAGCGTTCGGTATGGCACCCGCTTTTCATCGCGTACGCCTACAACGGCGGCATCGGCTTTACGAAACGTCTGCTGACGACAAGGGGGCTGTTCACGAAGGATGCCTACGAACCGTGGCTGAGTATGGAGCTGGTCTATTACGACGAAAGCAGACGATACGGCAAGAAGGTTCTCGCCAACTATATCGTCTACAAAAAGCTGCTGGGAGATCCTATCAGCGTCTCTTCGGCCGTTGAAAATCTAACCGAACCGAACCGTACGGATAGATTCCGAAATCGATAGCGAGGCGTGTCGCCGCGGTGGAGGGAAATTTCACGATAAAGTATTTTCCCCACCGGTTGACGTTGGGCATCAGTTTGTAGATGTCGTCCGTCTCCTGCACTTTCTCGATGGAGAGCGGTTCCATACCGTTGAGCCGGATATGGTAGTTTTTCTTGAACTCCTCCACGTCCAGCTCCGTCACGATGCCGACGAAAAAGAAGGTGCCGTCGTCATCGGAATATCTGTCCGGAAAGACTTCGTTCAGAAGCGTCGCGGTGATGGCCGCTTTCGTTTCGAGACCGCGCACCACCTGATCTTCCCGGGTATAGACGAGTGCCTTTTCGTAGATTTTGTCGGGTTCGAAAAGCTGCGTGACCTGGTTTTTCGGACTACAGCCTCCCAGTGAGAGCATCAGGGCCATCGCAGCCAATAGAAACTTTTTTTTCACCTTTCGGACCTTTTGTGCAGATGTTGAAGAATTTTATCACATAATCCTTTCTTTAACCCTTTTTGGTTATAATCTTCATCATTTTACATCGAGGTAGAGACTTTGCAGAAACGTTTAGCAATCGCCTTCACCGGCCCCTCCAACAGCGGCAAAACGACGATTATCGAAAAGGTGGCGCGTGTTTTGATCGAAGAGTACAAAATCGCCATCGTAAAAAACGATCCGAAAGACAAAGCGACATTCGATGTAGAAGGCAAGGACAGCTGGAAATTTTTCCGCACAGGCGCCGAAGTGGTCGTGACATCTCCGACACGGACCACCTACTTTTCCCACCGACAGAAGAGTATCGAAGAGATCATCCGTATGATAGACGATTTCGACTATCTGCTCGTCGAAGGCCTCAAGACCCTTCCGCTTCCGCGGATCGCCGTTTTCCGCAACGCGATCGACGAGAGCTACTTCTCCTGCTCCGAAGCGATCGCCATCGACGATACGATTGATATAGAAAAATATGAAATACCGCCGTCCATCGACATCCTCGACCTCAACGATGTCGACCAGATCATCGGCTGGATAAAAACCCACGCAAAGGCTGTTTAATGACACTCAAACCTGTATTCGACGCCATCGAACGATCGGCCCACCGCATCCGAGAAGCCATCACGAACGAAGATCTCTGCTACGGAGACTCCTGCAACGCCACCGGAGACATGCAGCTCAAGCTCGACATCCAAAGCGACCTGATCATCGCCGAGGAGTTCTCCAAAATCACGGCGATCAAAGCGATCGCCAGCGAAGAGAAGGAGGAAGCCGAAACGCTTCACCCCGAAGGACGTTTCATGATCGCCTACGATCCCCTCGACGGCTCGAGCCTGATCGATGTCGACCTGAGCGTCGGCACGATCTACGGCATCTACGACGGCGAATTCCAGGCGCAGAACATGCTGGCGGCCGTCTATGTGGTCCACGGCCCGCGCCTGGAGATGGTGACCGCCTACAAAGGGGGCGTGCGCCACTACATCTTCCGCCACGGCCGCTTCGCCGAACAGGAGACGATCCGGCTGAACGAAAAAGGCAAGCTCAACGCGCCGGGCGGCACGCAGATGCACTGGTATCCCCACCACAAAAAACTGGTCGACGGCCTCTTCGCAGAAGGGTACCGCCTCCGCTACTCCGGCGGCATGGTACCCGACCTGCATCAGATCCTTCTCAAAGGGGGCGGGCTCTTCAGCTACCCGGGTACGACCGACAAACCGGAGGGAAAACTCCGCAAACTCTTCGAAGTCTTCCCCTTCGCTTACGTCTACGAAACGGCCGGAGGCGAAGCGATCGACGACAAAGGAAACCGTCTGCTGGATCTGCCCTGCAGCGATCCCCACGAAACGACGCCCTGTTTCCTGGGCAGCAGACACGAGATCGCGAAGGTGAAAGAGGCCTATGGCATCGGCTGAAAGGACGCTGGACCGGTGGGAGCTGGCACGCGAAGAGGCGAAACGAAAGCTTCTGGCGTGCCAGCAGGAACACAATGTAGACAGCTGCATGAAGTGTGAAAAGGTCCTCGGCTGCGAAATCCGCAGCGAGTACGTCAAAAAAGTCTACGAAAGCATGAACAGGGGCGAAGGGGGAGGATTCGAGTTTTAAATGAAAAGTGAAAAATTAAAAATTAAAAGTTAGGGAGCGGATGCGACCTTCCTCAATTTTTAACTTTTAATTTTTAATTTTTAATTCGCGAAGGTTTGCAAATGAGCGACAAGTGCAAGAAAATCTATATCACCACACCCATCTACTACGTCAACGACGTGCCCCACATCGGACACGCCTATACGACGATCATCGCCGATACGCTGGCGCGTTACT
>NZ_JAOZOZ010000042.1:0-3570 GCF_029933015.1 Hydrogenimonas sp.
AAATGTGTAGATGCTGAAACCTATCAGCGGCATTTTCCCGATGCCGGCGGGAAGCGAGATGTATTGGCGGATCCCCGGCAGCAGGCGGCCCCAGAAGGTGCTGGCAGGGCCGTATTTTTCGAAAAAGGCTTCGGTTTTGTCGATGGTTTCGGGTTTGAGAAAGAGATATCTGCCATATTTTATCAAAAAAGGCCGTCCCAGTTTGTGGCCCAGGGCGTAGTTGAAGATGGCGCCGGCCAGAGAGCCTCCGGCGCCGGCCAGGAAAGCCAGCGGCAGGCTCATCTCCCCTTTACTGGCGAGGTATCCGGCCGGAATCATCGCGACTTCGCTGGGAAACGGGAAAAAGGAGCTCTCCAGAAACATCATGATGAAGATACCGAGGTATCCCATCGCCCCGACGGTCTCTACGATCCAGTTGACGATTTCGTGCAAATTGACATCCTTATAAGAACCCGTCCATGGGGAACTTTGAGACGGGTTCTAACATAATGGCGGTATAATAACAACAAAAATAGAAAAAAAGGCTTTGAAATGGTCATATCCATCGACTCACCTCTCGATATGCATCTGCATCTGCGTGATGAAGAGATGCTCGATATCGTCGCGCCTTTGAGTGCCGAAACCTTTTCCGGCGGACTCGTGATGCCCAACCTCGTACCGCCGGTGACCTCGAAAGAGGATGTGCGAAGCTACAGGGAACGCATCCGAAAAGCCCAGGGGGAGCACCGTTTCATCCCCTATATGACACTCTTCTTCAAATCGGACTATTCCCCCGAGTTTTTAGAGTCGGTCAGAGAGGAGATTCTGGCCATCAAGCTCTATCCGGCCGGCATCACGACCAATTCGGAAGGGGGTGTGAGCGGTTTCGACCTCGAGGAGCTCTCACCGGTGCTGGGCGTCATGAGCGATCTGGGGATTCCGCTCTGCGTACACGGAGAGACGGGCGGCTTCGTCATGGACCGGGAGGCGGAATTCATCCCGATCTACGAGATGCTGGCACGGCACTTCCCCGATCTGAAGATCGTCATGGAACACATCACGACCAAAGCGGCGGTCGAGGCGCTGGACCGATACGAAAATCTCTATGCCACCATCACGCTTCACCATCTCTACATCACCCTCGACGACGTGGCGGGTGGACTGCTGCAACCCCATCTTTTCTGCAAGCCGATCGCCAAGCGCCCCGAAGACAGGGAAGCCCTGCTGAAGACGGCGCTGGCGGCCCATCCGAAAGTGATGTTCGGCTCCGACTCCGCCCCCCATCCCCGGGACAAAAAGGAGGCACCGGGTTGTGCGGCAGGCGTATTCACGGCTCCCATCGCTCTGCAGGGACTGGCACAGCTTTTCGACCGTCATGGCGCTCTCGACAACCTTCAGGCTTTCGTCAGCGACAACGCCCGGCGTATCTACGGCATCACGCCGATCGAGAAAACTGTGATTTTGGAAAAGACTCCATGGCTCGTGCCGGAAATCTATGAAGGGACGGTCGTGCCGATGTTCGCGGGACAGAGCCTCGAGTGGAGGGTCCTGAGTGCCGAATAGGCTTTTGCTGCTGGAAGACGATCGGCTTTTCGGAGAGACGCTGGTCGATTTTCTGGAGGGGGAGGGGTACGAAGTGGCACATTTTCTCTCCGCCAGACCCGCCATCGACGAGGTCTACGAAAACGACGGTTTCGATCTCTATCTTCTGGATGTCAACGTTCCCGATCTCAACGGTTTCGATCTGCTCAAACAGCTCAGAGAGAGCGGGGACACGACGCCGGCCATCTACATCACTTCCGCCCGGGACAAAGAGGCGCTGGCGGAGGGATTCCACAGCGGCGCCGACGACTACATGAAAAAGCCGATCGATCTGGACGAACTGCTTCTGCGCATCGAAGCGCAGCTCAGGCGACGATACGCGAACGAAAAGGTCGAGGTGGGCCAATTCCTCTTCGACATGCAGCGGCTTGTACTCTACGAAGGGGGTGAGCCGGTACAGATTCCCAAAAAACTGGCGGAGCTTCTCTCTCTACTGCTTCGCAACCGCGGCGAAGTGGTGGGTACGGAAGAGATACTCCGGGAACTCTACGGTGACGACAATCCGGGTACGGGCGTGCTGAGAGTCTACATCAACAAGCTCAAACAGCTCTTCGGCAAGGAGAGCATCCGCAATATCCGGGGTGTGGGTTACTGCTTCGATGCGTAGGAGAGGCGGGTGAAACGCGCAGAGACCGCGAAAGTGCTTCTCTTCTACGTCGTCTCGTTCGTCGCCATGGCGGTGCTGATGTGGGTGGTCTTCGAAAATTTCGGCTACAGCGACGAAAACTTCCTGATCGTGACGATCATGCTGCTGCCTCTTTCGATACTTTTTGGCTATATCCTCTCCAAGGTGGCTCTCGAGCCTCTTTTCGTGACAAACGATCTGCTGGACAAACTTCTCAAAGATACGCTTCACGAGCTCAACATCCCGCTTTCGACGATATTCGCCAACGTTTCGATGCTCAAACGCAAAGAGGCCGATCCGAAAACATCCAGACGTCTGGAACGTATCGAAAAGGCGGCGGAAAACCTGGGAGAGCTCTACGAGGATCTGGACTATTTCATCAAAAAGGAGATCGGTTCGGTGGAGCGGGAGAGTTTCGATCTGGACGAGGTGGTCAGGGCGAGCATTCTGAAGATGGAGGATATCCGGGGGGATATTTCGATACAATACACTCCAAAAGAGCTGAGGGTACGTGCCGACAGGCGGGGTTGCCAGAAGGCAGTCGACAATCTCCTCTCCAATGCGATCAAATACAACCGCGACAACGGGAAAGTGGAGATTTCGATCGAAAAGAGCCGCCTGACGATCCGCGACACAGGCATCGGGATGGATGAGACGACCCTCTTTCACATCTTCGACCGCTACTACCAGAGTGACCTGAACGCTTCGGGGTACGGTATCGGGCTGCATATCGTCAAGACTTTCTGCGACGAGCATGGTGTGAAGATCGATATCGATTCGAGAGCGGGGGAGGGGACCACTTTCCGGCTCGATTTCGCGGCGGTGGCGAAAGCGGAATGAAGACGGATAAAAGGAATTTGCAACGATGAATACAACGAAAATGGCCGATCTCGTCGATTACGGATTTATCGGACTGCTGGGACTCATGAGTGTCGTGGCGCTCTGGCTCATACTGGAGCGTTACTTCTACTACCGGCATGTCGATCTGCGCAGTTTCAAGGAAAAAGAGGAGCTGGAGATCGCCCTGGGAGAGAATCTGACGATGATCGCCTCCATCGGGGCCAACGCCCCCTTCATCGGTCTGCTGGGAACGGTCATGGGGATCATGGTCACCTTCGTCACGATCGGCCAGAGCGGATTGGTGGAGACGAAAGACATCATGGTCGGTCTGGCCCTCGCGCTCAAAACCACCGCCGGCGGCATACTGGTGGCGATCCCGGTGGTCTGGTTCTACAACATGCTGGGACGCAAAGTCGAGATCCTCGTCGCCCGCTGGGAGATGATGAAGCGCAGAGGCGATATTTAGTGTTGAGTTTTGAGTGCTGAGTATTGAGAAGTGGACGTGCCCGCAGTGAGAGGAATTT
>NZ_JAOZOZ010000042.1:3670-8770 GCF_029933015.1 Hydrogenimonas sp.
GTCCTGCCTTTCATCGACATCATGCTGGTCCTGCTGGTCATCGTGCTAACCAGCGCCTCCTTCGTGAGCAAGGGGACGATCCCGGTGGATCTGCCCGAAGCCAGCAGTGCGGCGGCGCCCGTGGAGAAGATGAAAAGCATCGTCATCGACAAGAACGGCAACTTCTATTTCGAGGATAGAAAGATGGATTTCGAGGCGCTGAAGGCCGAGATTCTGAGACTCGATCCGAAAAAAGAGGCACTTCTGATCAAAAGCGATGCCAAAAGCCAGTTTCAGAACTTCGTCAGAGTGATCGATCTGCTCAAATCGAAGGGCTTCAAAAAAGTGAGTATCGAAACCAAACAGTAAAGGC
Organism: Hydrogenimonas sp.; assembly: GCF_029933015.1. Taxonomy (GTDB): domain Bacteria; phylum Campylobacterota; class Campylobacteria; order Campylobacterales; family Hydrogenimonadaceae; genus Hydrogenimonas. Next base: position 4,023 of record NZ_JAOZOZ010000042.1, read on the forward strand.
GATAGGATGAACAGATATGGAACGATCGTGGCGGCTTTGATGCTTTCGCTTCCGCTTTTTGCGGCCGACGCTTCCTGCAAGGGGTGCGGCGCTGGGAAGCTTATGCTGCAGTGCGACTACTATGTGGCCCGGCAGGGTGATCTGAGCAAGCGTCACTTCTGCGAGGAGTATGCGCAGATCGTCGATGTCGACGGCGCTTCCGCGAAAGCGGCCTGGTACTATCTTCTGGGCGGTAAACCGGAAAAAGCGCTCGATGCGGCGATGCGGGCCTACGATCAGGGACAGACGTTCGCCGCAGGTTACGTGGCACAGGCGCTCTCGGTACTGGGCAGAGGTGAAGAGGCGAAAAGATATATCGAGCCTTTCAGAAAGGTCGTGAAAGAGAGGAGCTATTTCGCCAAAGAGGTGAATACGCTCAAAAAGTTGTATCCCGACGCCGACTTCTCGACGATCGGGGAGTGAGAACCCCCTCCTGGCGGGGAGGGCGTTCTCGTTTATTTCGTGTGGGCTTTGTGTGCCGCGATGAGATCTTCGATGTTGGCTGCCAGCACGTAGACGTTTTCGTAGCCGAGCGCTTCGAGATAGCCCATGACACGGTTGGCGAACCATCCCTTGAGGCAGGCCACGAGAATCGGCGCCGTCTTGTCCTGCGGCAGGATGTCGAGATAGTTCGCGAATTCCGGGTAGGGAGTGTAGTAGGCATCCGGGATGTCGGCCTCTTCGGCGTTTTCGCCTTTCACTTTGGCCGGCGGGCGCACATCGAGCAGTACGGCTCCCACATCTCGGATCAGTTCGATCCCTTTTTCCATATCGACATTGCCCATCTCGGCTTTCTCTTTGTCGAGTTTGATTGCCGCTTCGATCCGTTCTACGACGTTTTGATCCAAAGTTGCCATGACAGCCTCCTATAAGTTGAGTTTTTCTATATCAAAATTCTATAACAATTTGACTAAAAGATCAAGTGTCAACGGCATGCGTCGATGACCGACTCCTCGTTGGGATAGAGATATATCTCCACGCGGCGGTTGATGCCCATGTTGGTAGGCGTGTCGTTGGGAACCAGCGGTTTGCTGTAGGAGCACCCACGCGCGTAGATCTTGTTCTGCACACCCATGCTCTTCAGAAGGTTCGCCACGCTGAAGGCCCGCCTCTGGGAGAGTTTGAGGTTGTAGTCGTAGGATCCGCGGCTGTCTGTGTGGCCCACGACCTGGACGATCGTCGTGGGATAGTTTTTCAGCACGTCCACGAGCCGGGTGATCTTTTCCCGCGCTTCGGGTGTCGGGTCCGCTTCGTTGGTTTTGAACATCATCGCGCTTTTGAAGGTGATCTTGACATATTTGTCGTGTTTCGTGACGACGATGTCCTGGTATTTGGCGGCCTCTTTCTCGTTCTGGCTGACGGTCGTGTTCATCGAGTCGGCCACCTCCTGGGCCTGCTTGTCGAGGTTGTAGCCGATGACGCCGCCCACTGCCGCACCGGCGGCGGCGCCGATCAGCGCGCCTTTGCCCCGGTGTCCTTTGCTGACGGCGGCACCCAGCGCCGCGCCGGCCAGGGCTCCGATCACGGCCCCCTGTTTGGTCTTTTCGCCCTGGTTGGGCATCGGCTCTTTGCCCGCGCAGCCGCCGAAGGTCAGGGCGGCGGCGAGAGAGATTCCGATGATTCTGTAACAGCTTCTTTTCATGAGTTCACTCCTCGGATGTTTTGACGTTATTATAACGTCGATCTGTGAACTCATCGTAAATGAACCGGCGATTCGATATAATCTTATTCATCTATAGTCGAAGGGTGAGCAGAGGTGCAGATCGAGGCGATCAACGAGCTTTTGAACGACAAAAAGCGGCTTTTGACCGATATCTATTTCGAACTTCAGAGGATTTTCGAGGAGAAGTACGGCCCCGATACGGTGGTGTTGATGGAAGTGGGCACCTTTTTCGAGGTCTACGAAGTCAACAACGACGAGCTCAAGATCGGCAAGGCCAAAGAGATCGCCGAGATGCTCAACATCCAGCTGACCCGAAAGAACAAGACGATCCTCGAAAATTCCGTCGCCAATCCCCTGATGGCGGGATTTCCCACCGTCTCGCTGGACCGCTACCTCTCGAGAATGGTGCAGAGCCGCAAATACACCGTCGTACTGGTGCGCCAGAAGGGGGTTCCCCCGAAGGTCAGGCGCTATATCGCAAACATCCTCTCCCCGGGCACCAACTTCGACTACCTGGTCGAACCGACCGAAAACTACCTCGTCAGCCTCATCGTCGACGTCAACAAGGGGATCTACTCCTGCGGCTACAGCGCCATCGACGTCAGTACCGGAAAGACCTGGCTCAACGAGGTCCACGGCACGCGGGAGGACAAGACCTACGCCCTGGACGAGATCTTCAACCAGCTGCAGTCCTACAACACCTCCGAACTGCTTCTGACACTCGACGATCCCTCCATCGATCCCGAATGGGTCGTGCGTTATCTGGAGATCGAAGGGCACATCAGCTGGACACTGGGCAAGACACGCCACAAGATCGCCTACCAGAACGAACTCTTCGCCAACGTCTACGATATCCGCTCCTTCCTGAGTCCCATCGAATATCTCGATCTGGAGCGTTACCCCTACGCCAGCGAGTCGCTTTCGCTGCTGATCGACTTCATCATCGAGCACGACGCCGCCCTGATCGAAAAGATGAACCGTCCCGTCTTCCTGGGGGGACAGCACTTCGTCTACCTGGGCAACAACGCCCTCGAGCAGCTCAACGTCATCAGCCGGGACCCCGACGAGATGACGCTGCTCAAACTGATCGACCTCACCTCCACCGCCATCGGCAAACGCCTCTTCAAAGAGCGCCTGCTCAACCCCATCTGCGACGAGAAGGAGCTTCGCCGCCGCTACGATCTGGCCGAAAAGGTGGCCGAGCATACCCAGAACTTCTCCAATACCCTCAAGGAGGTCTACGACCTCGAACGCATTCTGAGGCGCATCAAACTGGGCAAGCTCCACCCCTTCGAGATCGTCTATCTCCACGACTCTCTCAAAGCCCTGGAGCAGCTGGTGTGGGAAGCCAAAGGGGTCGGCGTCGAAGTGGAGGAGGATCTGCGGGTGCAGATCGAAGGGTTCGCCAGAGAGCTCGAAAAGACGTTCCGTCTCGAGGAGTGCGCCAAATACCGCCGCGACCAGATCGAAAGCAACATCTTCCAGCCCGGTATCAACCTCTTCGTGGACCAGATCGTCGAGGAGAACGAAAGGCAGCTCGAAAAGCTCGAAGCGGTGCGTCTGCATATCGAAAACTTTTTCGACCGGGGCGAGGGGAACGATACCGAATACGTGAGCATCGGATGGCTCGAGAGCGAAGGCTACTTTCTCAACGTCACCCGCACCCGTTTCGGGATGATCGAAAAGGATCTGATGGAGAGTTTTCTGCTCCTGGACGGCAACCACTACTTCCTGCGGGATTTCAGCTACAAAAAGCTCAAGAACAGCGTGAAAATCTCTTCGAGACTGATCGACGACATCTCGAAAGTGGTCATGGCGAACCAGTCGCGGATCGTCGCGCTGATCAAGCAGAGCTGGATCGAGTCCCTGGAGCTGCTGGAGAAGCGCTACGCCCAGCTGCTGGAGCAGGTCATCGCTTTCGTCGGGCGGTTCGACGTGGCGATCGCCACGGCCCGGGCGGCGCAGCGGTACAACTATGTCCGTCCCGAAATCCTGGCCCGCAAAGAGGAGGAGCAGACCCTCGAGTTCGTCGCCCTGCGCCATCCGCTGATCGAGTCTCGGGAGGAGAACGGCATCTACATCCCCAACGATCTGCTGATGGGGGATCTGCCCGAAAAGGTCGAACACGACCACGTGACGCTCCAGGCGAGCGAAGGAAAACCGGTGCGGGGCGTGCTGCTCTACGGCATCAACTCCAGCGGCAAGAGTTCGCTGATGAAGAGTGTGGGGATGGCCGTCATCATGGCGCAGGCCGGCTTTTTCGTGCCCGCCGCCTCGATGCGGTTTCATCTCTTCGACAAGCTCTTCACCCGCATCGTCAGCAAGGACAACCTCTACAAAGGGCTCAGCACCTTCGCCATCGAGATGATGGAGCTCAAAAACATCTTCAACCGCGCCGGCCGGGGATCGCTGGTGCTGGGCGACGAGATCAGCCACGGCACCGAGACCGAATCGGCCCTGGCGATCGTCGCCAGCGCCGTGAAGCGGCTGCACGACCTGCAGACCCTCTTCATCGTCGCGACCCACCTGCACAAACTGACGATCCTCAAAACCGTCAGCGAACTGGAAGACGTCATTTTCCTGCATCTGGGTGTCGAGTACGACGAAGCCAAAGACGCGCTCGTCTACAACCGGAAGCTGATGCCCGGCTCCGGAAGCACCCGGTATGGACTGGAGTTTGCCAAGTCTCTGCATATGGACCGCTCTTTCATCGAGACGGCCTACGCCATCCGCGAGTCGCTGGGGGAGGCGAGCAGCGCGCTCAAAGCGCTGAAAAAGAAGAAGCGCAGCCGCTATCACAAAGATCTCTACCTCTCCACCTGTGCCCTCTGCGGCGCCCCCGTGGAGGAGGTGCACCACATCGCGCCGAGGGCGGAAGCGGACGAAAAGGGGCGCATCGGCCACTTCCACGCCAACCACCGCTACAATCTCATTCCCCTGTGCAAAAAGCACCACCGCCTCGTCCACGAGGGCAAGGTGATCATCCAGGGGTTCGTCATGACCGACGAGGGACTGCAGCTGCGCTACAGCGAAGCGGAGTGAATTA
>NZ_JAOZOZ010000042.1:8870-12849 GCF_029933015.1 Hydrogenimonas sp.
GTTTCGTTCTCTGTTTCCCGTTTCCTGCTCTCCAATTCTTTCAGCTTTTTTTATGTATAATCTTTCAAATTCCATTCAATCCAAGGAGAAACCATGAATCTGCCTGCCATCGACATTCCGGTCCAGCTGCCGTTCGAGGTGCCTTTGCTGGTGCACCCGATCTTCGTCCACTTCGCGATCGCGATTCCGGTGATCGTCTTTCTGCTCGAGATAGCCAATATCAAGGCGCGCAACCGGGCTGTCAGTGTCACGTCGCTCTTTCTGATGACACTGGCCCTGCTGGTCTACGCCGGTGCCTTCTTCTCGGGTAAAGCGGACGGTTCGCATGCGTACGACGCCCTTTCGGCAGCGGCACAGGAGGAGCTTGGATTCCACAAGCTGCTGGGAACCTATCTCGTCTATGCGATGGGGATCCTCTTCGTTCTGAAACTGCTGGCGATGCTGGTCAAAAAGCCCTGGGCCCGCGACTTTTTCCTGGCGATGCTTCTCATTTTCATCGGTGTCACATTCAAGCAGGCCAAAGATGGCGGTGAACTGGTCTATAAATATGGTGTGAATGTCGCAGCGGCCCAGGCGGGTACGGAAGCGCACGAAGCGACCGCTCCCGCTGCCGGGGAACAGGAGGCTGTGGAAGAGAGCGGCGAAGAGGCTGCACCGGCGGCGGAAGCTCCGGCCGAAGAGAAGAGCGAGCCTGCCGCAACCGAGCCTGCCGGCCATGAAGAGGCAGCTCCGGCCGAAGAGAGCGGTGCGCACGAAGCGACGCCCGCTACAGAGAGCGTAGAAGAGGCGACCCACGAAGCGGTCCAGGAAGCTGCAGAAGCGGTAGAAGAGAAAGCCGAGGAGGCGACCGAAGCCGCACAGGAAGCTGCGCATGAAGCGGAAGAGGCGGCCCAGGAAGCGACCGAAGCGGCCCATGAGGCCACCGAAGCCGCCACTGAAGCGGTCGAGCATACCGCGCCTACAGATTCTTCCGAGCACGAAGCGCCCGCCGGACACTGATGGCGTCCAAACGTCCGCTCCCTTTCGTACTTCCTGCCCGGCTGGACGAGCGGAAGCGGACGGCGCAGCTGCGCCGCTACAAAATCAAATCCTCAAACATCGCCCGTATCTACGAAGGTGACGGGTGGATCCTCTATATCCCCACGAAAAAGAGCCATTTCAAACTCCCCAAAGAGATGATTCCCAGCCGTGAGCTGGAGCATCGCATCGTCACGATTCACGACTATATCGAAGAGTACAAACGGCTCATCGACGCCGAGCGCCGGGCCGAAATGGATGCCCAGATCCGGGAGATCCGCTCTATCAGCGGCCGGGAGAGGGAGATCTACGGTCGTGCCATACTGGGACTCAGGGGAAGGCATGCGGGGCGCAAGTTCGATCTGTGGCTGGTCAGATTCAGCCGTGACCGGATCATAGATACAGAAATCGGCAGCGGCGACATCGTGCTGATCAGCCGGGGTGAACCGCTCAAAAGCGATCTGACGGCCACCGTGATGCAGGTGTCGCGCAACTATGTCGAAGTCGCCTTCTCCACCAAGCCGCCACCGTGGATCAGAGAGGGCGACATACGACTCGATCTTTTCGTCAACGACGTCACCTTCAAGCGGATGGAGACCAATCTGGAGGCGATGCGCCACATCGGCGAGCCCTTTGTGAGGCTGCGGGATATCGTGCTGGAGCTCAGGCTTCCGGGATCGGTGAAACCGGTCGCCTTCACGCCCGAAAACGACCGTCTCAACGACGCCCAGACGGAGGCGGTGTCACTGGCGTTGGGTACGAAGGATGTGGCTTCGATCCACGGTCCTCCGGGCACCGGCAAGACGACGACCGTCGTGGAGGCGATCGTGCAGATGAGCAAACGGGGCCAAAAGGTACTGGCCGCCGCCGACTCCAACGTGGCGGTGGACAATATGCTCGAAAAACTGGCCGAAAAGGAGGGGCTGGACCTGGTGCGCATCGGCCATCCGGCCCGCATCGGCGAGAAGCTGGAGCGCTATTCGCTATTCGCCCGGATCGAAGCGGACGAACGGAGCAAAAAAGTCAAAGCGATGCTCGATGAGGCGCAGGCCCTCGTGGAAGAGCGCAACCGCTACAGCAAGCCCACGCCCTCGAGGCTGCGTGGAATGAGCCGGGAGCGGATCAAGACCCTGGCGGCGACGGGACGGAGTTACAGGGGTGTGGATGTCAAAACGATCCAGTCGATGGCCCGGTGGATCAAAGAGGACGAGAAGGTCGAGCGGTTCTTTGCGGCGATAAGGGAGCTGGAGGAGGCGATCGTGCGGGATATCGTCGAAAAGGCCGACGTCGTGCTTTCGACCAACGGGATGATCGGCTCCGAAGCGCTCGAAGGCGTCACTTTCGACGTGGCGGTCATCGACGAGGCGAGCCAGCAGATGGAACCCTCCACGCTTCTTCCAATGATGCGGGCGAAAAAAGCGATCCTGGCCGGCGATCACAGACAACTGCCGCCGACGGTGATCAGCGACCTCGACATCCTCAAGCGTTCACTCTTCGAGCGTCTGATGGCACGCGAAGAGGTACCGCGGAAGATGCTCGAGGTCCAGTATCGCATGTGTGAGACGATCATGGATTTTCCCAACCGTCTGATGTATGAAGGAAAGCTCCGGGCGGACGATTCGGTGGCGCATCGCAGACTCGCCATCGAAAAGCTGCCGGCAGACAAGACGCTCCGACGTATCGTCGATCCCGCCTCTGCGGTCGTATTCGCCGATACGGCCGGGACCGATGCCGACGAGAGGCTTCCTGCGCGCTCCACCTCCTATGAAAATCCCGCAGAAGCCGAGTGGGTCGTTTCATGTCTCGAAGCGCTGGTCGAGGGAGGCGTGCAAGCCGAATCGATCGGTGTCATCACCCCCTATCTTTCGCAGGTGAAACGGATAAGAAAGATGCTGGAAGAAAGAGAGATCGGGTGTGAAGTCAAAAGCGTCGACGGTTTTCAGGGGCGGGAGAAGGAGGTGATCGTGATCTCCTTCGTCCGCTCCAACCTGGCCAGAGAGATCGGTTTCGTCAAAGACCGAAGACGCCTCAATGTGGCCATGACCCGGGCGAAAACGAAGCTGATCATGATCGGTGACATGGAGACACTGAAAGCGAACGACCCGTTCGATCAGTTGAATGCGTGGCTTGAAACGAAAGGCGCCTTCGTGCGCCTTCCAAAGGGAGAATGAACCGGTTTTATCGTGCGATCTCTCAATAGAGGCGGTGAATCTCCTCCAGCAGATTGTCGAAGGTGACCTCTTCGCCCGCTTCGGCCAGCACTTCGTTCAGGTATTTCTCGCTCGCTTCCATGCCGCCCTCTTTTTCGAGCTCCACCAGTTTTTTGTAAAGGGGATCGAGGATCTCCTTGACGTGCCTGGAGACCGCTTTGCGGTAGGCCCGATAGCCGGTGATCTCTTTGGTGTTGATGTCGCGGATGATCTCGAAATGGGTGAAGACCCAGTAGTAACGGCCGTCCTTGGCGAGGTTTTTGATGGCGGCGTTGATGTTTTTGCCCGATTTGATGCGGTCCCACACCAGTTTGAAGGCGATTTTCGGCATGTCGGGATGGCGGACGATGTTGTGGGGCTGCCCGATCAGCTCCTCTTTTTTGTAGCCTGAAATTTCGCAGAAATAGTCGTTGGCGTCGGTGATGATGCCTTTCGTATCGGTTTCGCTCTCTATATATTTGGTATTGTCGAGCTCTATCTCTTCGTTTCGTGGTACCGGTCGTTCGTTGCTCATGTTCTCTCCTTGGATATTAAAGCGTATATTTATTATATGTAGTAATTTATACAATAAATTCAATAGGTAAAAATTGACGCATGTCAAGAAAAATTAACGATAAATTAACTATTATTTTAACACGCAGTTTGGATTTTTCATTTAATTGAAAAATTCAGCCTGTAATTTCAGGAAAATTTAAAGAAGGAGGCAGCATGAGTTCGATCGTCAAGAAGCTATCGATGATAGCGATCGGTAC
>NZ_JAOZOZ010000043.1 GCF_029933015.1 Hydrogenimonas sp.
ACCTTGTGGGGAATCAGGTCGGCCACCTCGTCGAGGCTTTTCCCCGCATCCAGAAACTCCCTCTCCACCTCCTCTTTCGTCTTTCCGAAAGCCATCGCCTCGGTTTGGGCGAAAAAGTTCGAAAGCAGGATTTTGTGGTGCTCTCCGATCGGGTTGAGGGAGACGGCCGGGGCGATGAAATCGCAGGGAATGAGCTTGGTCCCCTGGTGGATGAGCTGGTAGAAGGCGTGCTGGCCGTTGGTCCCCGGCTCGCCCCAGATGATCGGACCCGTCTGGTATGTCACCTTTTTTCCGTCTCTGTCGACGTACTTGCCGTTGGACTCCATATCCCCCTGCTGGAGATAGGCGGCGAAGCGGTGCATGTACTGATCGTACGGCAGAATGGCGTGGCTTTCGGCGCCGTGGAAGTTGTCGTACCAGATGCCCAGAAGTGCCATGATGACCGGCAGGTTTTCGGAAAACGGGGCGGTTCTGAAGTGGTTGTCCATCTCGTGGGCGCCTTCGAGAAGCTCGACGAAACGGTCGAAGCCGATCGTCAGGGCGATGGAGAGTCCGATGGCCGACCAGAGGGAGTAGCGGCCGCCCACCCAGTCCCAGAACTCGAACATGTTTTTCAGATCGATGCCGAACGCCTCGACCGCCTCGGCGTTGGTGGACATCGCGACGAAGTGTTTCGCCACCGCCTTGTCGTCGCCCGCGGCTTTCATAAACCAGTCGCGCGCCGTATGGGCGTTGGTCATCGTCTCCTGCGTCGTGAAGGTTTTGGAGGCGATCAGAAACAGAGTCGTCTCGGGATCGACACGCTTGAGAGTCTCCGCGATATGGGTCCCGTCGACGTTGGAGACGAAATGGGGCTCGATATCGTCGAGTTTGTAGGCCCTGAGGGCTTCGGTGACCATGACCGGTCCCAGGTCGGAACCGCCGATGCCGATGTTGACGATGTCGGTGATCTTTTTGCCCGTATAGCCTCTCCATTCGCCGCCGTGGATTTGGGCGCAGAAATCCTCCATCCGTTTCAAGACGGCGTTGATTTTGGGCATCACGTCCTCTCCGTCGACGAGAACGGGGGTGTTGCTGCGGTTTCGAAGGGCGGTGTGAAGCACGGCGCGGTTTTCGGTACGGTTGATCTTCTCGCCTTTGAACATCGCTTCCGCGGCACCCTTGACGTCACATTCGACAGCGAGCGCCAGAAGCGTTTCGAATATCTCGTCGTCGATCAGGTTTTTCGAGAAATCGAGCAGTATCTCGTCGTCCAGGGTTCTCGAAAACCTCTCGAAGCGGCGTGAATCGGCGGCGAACATCTCCCTCAGGTGCTTCCCTTTTCTCTCTTCGTAGAGTTTCTCCAGCCTCTTCCAGGCATCCGTGCGTGTCGGATCGATATTTTTCAGCATATTCTCTGACTCCTATACCAGTTTGAAGAAGCTGACCCCCAGGGGCGGCAGCTGGAGATTGAGCGAATACTTTCTTCCGTGACACTCGATCTCTTCCGTCTCGATCGGCTGGGGATTGGTGATGTCCCACCCTTCGTACTGTTTGTACTGGGAGTTGAAGATCTCCTGCCATCGTCCGGGAATCGGCATACCGACGCGGTAGTTGTGATAGACCGTGTCGGCGAAGTTGCAGACCACCAGGATCGTCTCCTCTTCCCTGTCGCTCTTTCGCAGAAACGCCAGCACGTTGTGCTGGTAGTCGGTATCGTCGATCCACTCGAAACCGGCGTGTTTCTCGTCGTAGAGATAGAGGGCCCTCTCGGTTTTGTAGAGTCTGTTGAGATCGGCCACCAGCCGCTGGATGCCCCGATGGCACGGATTTTCAAGCAGATGCCAGTCGAGGCTCCGCTCGTAGTTCCATTCGCTCCACTGGGCGAACTCTCCGCCCATGAAGAGGAGCTTTTTGCCCGGATGGGCCGTCATGTAGGCGAACAGTGCGCGGAGATTGGCGTATTTCTGGTTGTCGTCTCCCGGCATCTTGCGGATGAGAGAGCCCTTCATATGGACCACCTCGTCGTGGCTGAGGGGCAGGACGAAGTTTTCGTCGAAGGCGTACCACATGCTGAAGGTGATCTGGTGGTGGTGATGCTGCCGGTAGATCGGGTCGAGTTTGAAGTATTTGAGGGTGTCGTGCATCCACCCCATGTTCCATTTGAAACCGAATCCCAGACCTCCCATGTAGACCGGGCGCGTCACCATCGGATAGGCGGTGGACTCTTCGGCGACCATCACGATGTCGTCGTGCTCGCCGTAGACCGTCTCGTTGAGCTGCTTGAGAAACTCGATCGCTTCGAGGTTTTCGTTGCCGCCGTATTTGTTGGGGATCCACTCCCCCTCCTCCCTGGCGTAGTCGAGGTAGAGCATCGATGCCACCGCGTCGACGCGGATACCGTCGATGTGGTATTTCTCGAGCCAGTACATGGCGCTGGAGATCAAAAAGGCGCGCACTTCGTTGCGGCCGTAGTTGAAGATGGCGCTCTTCCACTCGGGATGGTAGCCCAGACGCGGGTCCACATGCTCGTAGAGGCAGGTGCCGTCGAAGTTGATCAGGCCGTGGCCGTCGGTGACGAAGTGGGAGGGGACCCAGTCCATGATGACACCGATGTCGTGCTGGTGGAGAATGTCGACGAATCGCATGAACTCCTGAGGCGTGCCGTAGCGCGCCGTCGGCGCGAAGTAGCCGGTCACCTGGTAGCCCCAGGAGCCTTCGAAGGGGTATTCGGTGATCGGCATGATCTCGACGTGGGTGTAGTTCATGTCCACGAGGTAGCGGGCCAGCTGCTCGGCCGCCTCCACGTAGGTCAGGGGCCTGTCCCCCTCTTCCGGCACGCGGCGCCACGATCCCAGGTGCATCTCGTAGATGCTGATCGGCTTGTCGTGGGCGTTTCGATCTTTTCTCAGCTCCATCCAGGCGTCGTCCTGCCATTCGTAATCGTCGATACTCCAGACACGGGAGGCCGAAGCGGGCGGCTTTTCGGCGTACTTGGCGTAGGGATCGGCCTTTTCGAAGCTCTGTCCGTCCATTTTGGAGACGATATGGTACTTGTAGGTCTGGCCGATCTGCACATCTTCGATGAACCCTTCCCAGATACCCGACCCGTCCTCTCTGAGTTTCAGGGGATGGGCGGCCGCATCGTAGCCGTTGAAATCGCCGATGACGCTGACCATCGCCGCGTTGGGGGCCCAGACGGCGAAATAGACCCCTTTCGTATCGTCTCTCTCCATCGGGTGGGAACCGAGTTTGTCGTAGAGCTTGACATGGGTCCCCTCTTTGAAGAGGTAGATATCCATATCGCTGAATCGTGTGACGTCATAGTGTATTGCGTTTTTCATTCTCTTTCTCCTTGCTTGGGTAGCGGCTCCCCGCCTCTTCTTATGGACTCTATCTCAGGTTCTCCACACGTCTGGCGTAAAGGGTATGATAGTAGAGATCTTCATACTTCTTCGCGGCGCTCTCCCAGTCGAAACGGGCCTGCATCGCCGTGCGCTGCATGATCTCGTAGGCGTCCCTGTCGTATCGGTAGGTGTCGGCGGCCCACTTGACCGTATGGTAGAGGGCATCATGGGTGGCCCAATCGAACTTGAAGCCGTTGCCGCTCTTGGTGGCCGGATCGTAGTTCTGGATCGTGTCGTCCAGACCGCCGGTGGCGCGGACGATCGGCAGCGTCCCGTAGCGGAGCGAATAGATCTGGTTGAGTCCGCAGGGCTCGAAGAGCGAAGGCATCAGGAAGAGGTCGCTTCCCGCTTCGATGACGTGGGCCAGTTCGTTGGAGTAGCCGATGTAGCAGGCGAAACGGTCGGGATATCTTCCGGCGATCTCGCTGAAGAAACCTTCCGCCCACTTCTCACCCGTCCCCAGCATGACGATCTGGACGTTCAGATGCAAGAGTCCTTCGATCGCTCCGGCGATGAGACCGATCCCCTTCTGTTCGGCGAACCGCCCCACGAAACCGATCAGAGGCACGTCGTCCCAGACCGGCAGATTGAAGCGCTCCTGCATGTCTGCCTTGCAGACCGCTTTGCCGCTCATGTCGTCGAGATCGTACCGTTTCGCGATGAAAGGATCGATGTCGGGACTCCACTCGTCGTAGTCGACGCCGTTGAGAATGCCGTAGAGTTTGTGGCCGTGGGCGTTGATATGCCCTTCGAGGCCGAAACCGAACTCCGGTGTGCGGATCTCGTGGGCGTATCTGCGGCTGACGGTGGTGACGGCGTCGGCATGGGCGATGCCCCCTTTGAGGATGTTGACCCCGTCCATCGCTTCGAGTTCATGGGGATTGAAGTGTTCCCAGCCCACCTCCATCACATCCATCACACCTTTGAAGAACTGTCCCTGATGCTGGAGATTGTGGATCGTGAGCACCGACGCGGCATCTTTGAAGTAGTCGTCGAAAGCGAACCGCGTGTTTTTCAGCACCGGCTGCGCCGCCGTGTGCCAGTCGTGGGCGTGGATGATGTCGGGCCTGAATTCGAGCTTCTTGCAGAGCTGGAACGCGGCTTTGCTCAGAAACACGAAGCGGTTGTCGTTGTCGGGATAGCTGAACCCGCCTTCGTCGGCGTAGAGTCCCGAGCGGCCGTAAAACTGTTCGAAATCTATGAAATAGACCGGCACGTCGCTGCCGGGCAGCGTATCCTTGTAGACCCCGGCCCAGAGCTCTCCCATCGCTCCCATCGGCACGCCGAGAGGTCCGGGCACGTGTTCCAGCTTGCTTTTGTCGATGCTGTAGTAGCGCGGCATCACGACGACGACGTTGTGGCCCAGTTTCGCCAGGGCTTTGGGCAGAGCGCCCGCCACATCCGCCAGTCCGCCGGTCTTGGCGAAAGGCACGACTTCGGAAGCGGTAAAAAGTATATTCAACGGTTTGTTCATTTCGGCTCCTTGCATTGCGGGGTAAACGGTGAGCGGCAGAGGGTGTCGATCACTTACTTCGGTTCACCGTTTGCCGTTCACCGTTCACCCTCTTACATTGTATCCAACAACAGCTTCGCACCCTCCAAAGAGGCGTTTTCGATGCGGGTCGCTTCGATCCGCAGCCCCTCGAGAGAGGCTCCCAGGGCGTAGGCGCCTATCCTCTCCCTGACGATGGGCAGAAGAAAGGGGTTGTGCTGGATCACTCCGCCACCCAGGACGAGAGTTTTGGGATTGAGAAGGGTCACCATCGTCGCCGATGCATGCAGCAGCGCTTCGATATAGTACTCGGCGATCTTTCGGCACTCGGGATCGGAGGATTCGTAGAGTCTCTTCAGATCGGGATCGCCGGCACATCCGGCCTGCCTCATCCATTTCTCTATTCCACTGCCCGAAGCGTAGAGTTCGAGACAGTTGTTCTTTCCGCATCCGCAGGAAAAGGGGGCCTCCCGATAGGGGACATGGCCGATCTCTCCCGCCAGAGAGCGCCAGCCGTGGCAGATCTCGCCCTTTTCGACGATACCGCTTCCCAGTCCGGTACCCGAGTAGAGCGCCACCAGTTCTCCGTCCCCCCAGTAGACCGATTCGGCCAGGGCCGCGCAGTTGAGATCGTTCTCGATTTTGAGGCGGATACCGTAACGGGATTCGAAATGGTTTTGTATCTCGCTGACGGCGACCTCGATGTTGGGTGCCGCGACGATCGTGCCCTCGTTCACCTGCCCGGCGAAGGAGACCGCCACCGCATCGATCTCCGGATACCTTTTGAGCATCGATTCGATGAAACGGGTCGGTTCGGTTTCACGGCTGGAAACCGTGCCGCACGCCTCCTCCCTTTCGCCGATGAGTTCGTAGCGCAGATGCGTTCCTCCGATATCGACGGCGAGACGGCTCATCCGAGGCTCCTGTAGAGTTCCAGGTAACGCTCTGCACACTTGCGGATGGAGAAGTCGCATCCCATGTCGAACTTTCTGATACGATTGAGATGACGCCTCTTTTCGTAGAGTTCCAGCGCATCCCCTATCGCGCGCATCATTGCGTCGGCATCGGATCTTTCGAAGAGCGACCCCTTGCCGCAGAGAAGCGCTTTCTCGCGCCAGGGATGGACCGTGTCCCGCAGGCCTCCGACCCGATGCACCACGGGAACGGTGCCGTAGCGCATCGCGATCATCTGGTTGAGACCGCAGGGTTCGAAACGTGACGGCATCAGCAGGAAATCGGCGGCGGCGTACATTCTGTGGGAGAGCGCTTCGTCGTAACCGAATCGAAGGTGGATGTTCTCGTACCGTCTGGCCGCCTCTTCCAGCAGCACGTGGTAGCGCTCCTCACCCTCTCCGAGGATCGCCAGCACCATCGGCATCCTGCCGATTTCATCCACCGCTTCGACGATCCAGTCGAGCCCCTTCTGTTCGACGAATCTGCCGATGAAAACGAAGAGAGGAAGCTCATATTTGTCAATATCAATCTCTTTCAGGTAGGCTCTCTTGCAGCGGCTCTTGTTTGCCGGACGCTCTCTGGAAAAACGGCAGGGGATCGCGGCGTCGTTTTCGGGGTCGTAGAGTTCGTCGTCGATTCCGTTGAGAATGCCGTGGAGTTTCCCGCGGTGCTTTCTCAAAAAACCGTCGAGACCGCATCCATACTCGCTCCTCTGGATTTCGAGTGCGTAACTCGGACTCACGGTCGTCACCGCGTCACTGTGGCGTATACCCCCCTTCATCCAGTTGACGGATCCGTAAAATTCCATATCCTCCATCGTGAAATGGTGGGATGCAAGGCCCGTTTTCGGGATGCTCGAGGAAGGAAAAACGCCCTGGTAGGCGAGGTTGTGGATCGTGTAGACCGTATGGGCAGGCAGACCCATATCTTTTACGAGAGGTGCGGCCAGCGCCGTATGCCAGTCGTTGAGATGGACGATATCGGTATCGAGGCGCTTCGCCAGATCAGCGACGGCGTGACAGAAGATGGCGAAACGGATGTCATTGTTGTTGTAGCAGCCGCCCGGAGGACCGTAGAGATGATCCACTTCGCAGAGCGTTTCGTTATAGACGAAAAGATGCGATACGCCCTCGTGCTCTGTTTTGAAATACTCGATGGTGTGCGTCGTACCGTCAAGATCCAGGGAAAAACCCTGGCCGGTCGGTTCGATGGCGTATCTCTCCTTGTCGATGAAACGGTAGAGGGGCATCACAGAGACCGTCTCGACAGATTGAGAGAGCGCTTTGGGGAGCGCATGGGACATATCGGCCAATCCCCCGCTTTTTGCGAACGGAAAGATCTCGGCGGCGGCGAAGAGCAGTTTCATGCTTTTCCTTCGATGACGCTCCGCAACAGATCGGCGGCCTCCTCGGGGGGCACGGGATTGATCTGGACCCCGCTTCCGAACTCGAAGCCTCCGAGTCTGAAGATCCTGGGCACGATCCGCAGGGCGAACCGCCACATCTGGGGCAGCGTGTCGAAAAAGGGTTCGGTCACGACGTTTTTCTGCACCGGAGGCGTATTGAAAATGATGTTGAAATCGAAATCCCCGAGCTCCACGTAGAGGGCGTCGATCGTCCGCTTCAGAACGTCGGAGAGGTCCTGCAGCTTGACGTCGTTGAGGGCGATCAGCGATTCGGCGCTTTCACGGCTCATGATCACCACTTCGAAGGCGAAGGTCGAGGCGAAAGGACAGACGACGACGAAATGGTCGCTCTCGATGACGATGCGCTCTCTGTCGTGTAGCTCCTGGGCCAGGACACTCTCGAAGATGTTGTGTCGACGCTCGAGGAAGTATCTGTGGGCGCGCTGCAGCTGATCGAGCTTGCGTTTGGGCACCACCGGCAGGGCGATGAGCTGGGTATGGGGGTGGGCCTGGGTCGCCGCGGCGTAATGGCCGTGGTTTTTGAAAAGGGAGAAATAGACGAGCCTGAAATCGTTTTTCAGGTCGTTGATCCGTGAACGGAGCGTATGGAGCCAGTTGAAATACTCTTCATAGCTCCAGGCGTCCATGCGTGTCAGGTGCCTTGGGGTGTCGATGATCACTTCGTGGGCACCCAGGCCTTCCCACGCCTGGTAGATCCCCACCTCCCTGCTCTCCCAGGCCGCCTCGATCTGGACGGCTTTGTAGAGGTTGGGGACGACCCGCGTCTTCCATCCGGGGGTGTTGGGTTCGTTGTCGCGGATCGCGAAGATTTCGGGGGGTGTCATCGCTTCGTGACCTTCGCAGAAGGGGCAGCTCTTTCGCGTCGCCTCGTCGCGCCGAGGCGATTTGTAGCAGTCGGGGCGGTGCAGTCTCTCGGGAGCGATCAGCGCGTATTCGTCATGAAGAAGGTCGTAGCGGATTTCAGACATTGTCGTTCCCTCTTTTTTCTTTCAGATCTTTCATCTCAGACAAACCAGTGCTCCGAATAGTCTTCGTTCAGATCGACGACCAGTTCCGCCACGCCGGGCAGCACCTGCACCACTTCACCGTCGATCAGCACTTCCAGACGCATTCTGACACTCTCCATATCGTGGAAATGGAGCCGTTTTCTTATGCCGATCTCGACGATTCTGTCGATCGCCATGGAGATCAACCCGTCTTTGGGCTTCCTCCGCAGATCGATGTCGATCGTGTTTTCGAGCCCCTTTACGTAGATTCGGACCTCTCCGCTCTCCTTGAGCTTCTCCATCTCTCCGTCGAGACGGATGTAGAGGGTGTCGATATCCTCTCCCCAGTAGATCTTCTCGATCGGGCCGCGCACCTTGTCCATCGTGGAGAAGAGCTTCGTCTCGTCGATCATGCCGCTTCCGAGCCACTCGAAAAAGGAGGTGACCCGACCGTCGATCGTCGGATGGATCGGAAATTTCGGCTCGTTGATCAGGGCGTGGAGGTTTTTCTTGTCCCCCGTGATCGGCTTGAAGAGGACCGCGGGCGCGGCTACCTCCATCAGGCGGTAGATCTCGATCAGATGCGACCTGAAGAGCTGATCGAACTCCTCCGCGTAGTCGGTATAGTGATCCTCTCCATACCACCAGAACCAGTCGGAACACTCGGCGGCGAGAAAGTGGTCGGTGATCTTCCCGTCGGTTTCGGGAGAGAGTCTCTGCCGGTGGTGGAGATAGTCGCTCTTGGTCTGGTAGATCAGCTCCCACGCCGCGTTCTTTTCCGGATGGCCCACCCACGTGTCGAAAGTGCCGTAGATCCAGGAGCCCGGATGGAGTCTGGGGAGGCTCTTTTCCGGCGCTTCGCTCAGTTCGTCCATCGTGACGGTACGGCACCAGGGTATCTGGTCCAGTTTCCTGTAGAGGGCGTCGAAAAAATCGAAGGCGTTGTTGTGATAGAACTCCCAGGCGTTCTCTCCGTCGAGAATGACCGAAACCGAAGCGTTTTCGATCTCCGTGTCGATTTTGTGAAGGTGGGCGATGAAGTCGTCGGCGGCTCTGTCTCCTTCCCAGAAGCGGTAGGTGAATCCGATCAGATCGCTCAGGCCATGGTCTCTGAAAGCAATGAAAAGATCCTCGAAGGTGTAACGTCGGTAGAGCTCTTCCCTTCGGTCGCTGCCCAGCGATTTGAAGAGGATCGCCTCGTCCGTCGCGATCCATCTAAGACCGTGGGCTTTGTAGATCTCCACACTCTTCTCGTCCACCGCCCCTTCGGCCGGCCAGAAACCGGTCGGTTTCCGTCCGAATATCTTTTCGTAAAGCTCCACGGAACGTCTCACCTGCTCTTTCGCGTCCTCGATCAGAGGAAAGTGGTTGGGGGGAATTTTCGTTTCGGGATTGGAGCGCTGCGCGTTGTTCATGTCGATCAGAATGGGCAGGATCGGATGGTTGAAGGGTGTCGTGGCCAGAGAGATCTGTCCCTTTTCGAGCAGCTCGCGGTAAAAAGGAAGAATCGTACCCACAAACCCCATCAGCGCATCGAGAAGCTCACGTTTGTCTCCGCCGGTAAAGCCCTGCCCCTTTTTGATGAGCCTATCGACCGTCGGATCGTTCTGTCTCAGGTAGTTGCCGCACCACGCCAGCATGAAGAGCACTTCGAGCTCTATGAACTCGATGTCATTGAGATCGTCGCGTTTATAGAGCTCGACATAGCGATGGAACGGTTTGACCATCGTATCGAACTGTGTGGAATTGCAGATTTTCGTCACATAGGCGCGTTCGTCGCTGCTGAGATCACGTGGCTCTTTGCCCCAGAGAGTCAGAAAGAGGTCGCACGACGCGCCCCGTTCGATATAGAGCATAAGCTGTTCGATCAGCGGCGGCGTGATGTTGAAGGTCGCCTTCAGGGCGGGATACCGTGACAGAAGCCACGGCATCTCGTAATAGTCTTTGATGGCGTGAAGAAAGACCCACGGCATACCCATCACACCCTCCGCATTGCGGTAGTCGGGCTGATGCATATGCCAGAAGAAGTTGAGAGAGAGCGCCATCTACTCGTTCATCCACGCTTTGATCAGACCGGCATACTTCTCGTAGATTCTGTTGCCGCTCTCATCGTCTTTCGCCTGGATATAGATGTTGAGATAGTCGCCGTAGGTATCGGGAATCATCAGAATCCAGTCGGTATCACTCTCCCAGATCTTCACCCCGTCGACGGTCGAACTGCGCTGATCCTTCGCCACTTCGAGGAATTTGCGCATCATCTTGCCCTTCAGCTCCTGCGGACACTCCAGACGTCTGGTGACGTAATAGAAGGATCTCGCCTTCTCCCCGATTTCGGAGAGTTTGACATCGTGGCGGATGATCATCTGCAGAATTCTGAGTGTCGCATACATCGCATCGCGGTGCAGCATGAACTCGGTAAAGGCGAAGTTGCCGTCGATCGTGGCGATCAGGTCGTATTCCCGAAGCTTGTCCGCTTTGAAGCTGTTGTAGATGCCCCGTTCGATGATCAGATTGTCGTAGGAGATGATGTCCGGCGCCCATGCGGGAAGGAAGACCTTCATCTTTCTCTTTTCCGCCTCCGCTTCGAGGTTGAGGAGCCAGAGGACGACGGAGAGACCTTTGATCTTGTCGAAGAACTCCCCTTTTTCACTGATGATCGCCATCCGCTGTCCGCCGGAGAATATCATGAAACCGGCGTCGAGCCCCAGCGACGTGACGATGGCACCCAGATCTCTTTGAGACTTCTCGCGCATCACGTCGATGCTGGTGACACTGCGTGTCTCGGCATGGGCGTTGAGCGTGATGTTGTCGATGCCCAGATCGCTTAGAATCTTGGGGAATACATCGGAGGTGACCCCGTGCATCAGATCGACGGCGATTCTGACATTTTTTGAGCGGAGTATCTTCTGGTTGATCGTCAATTCCACAGCAGTGCGGTAGTCATGGCACTCTTCCCAGTGCAGACTCTCGTGGATCTGGCCGATCTTGTTGAATTCGACGCGTCGGAACTTTTCGTTGAAGAAAGCTTTTTCGATCGACTTGGCCGTGTTGGTATCGATACGCAGCGCATCCTCGTTGAAGAAGTTGATATCGGTCGAGGTCGGATCGTAGAGGTTTCGCCGCACATAGGCGCCCCCTACGACATTGTCTCCTCGGGCGATCGAGTAGCGGACGACCGCCGGCGGAACGCTTTTGAGATCGACGACGTTGATACCCGCGGAGAGAAGCCCTCCCAGAAAGGCACGTTTGATCATCCGCGAGCTCTTGTCGTGGTCGCGTCCCACCATCACCGTCGCACCCTGCGGAAGCTGGGCTGCGAAGGCTTCCGCCAGTTTCGTCGCCATCTCACAACTGAGCTCGACGTTGGACTTGCCCGTCACGCTGCCGTACTGGAAGATGGAGTTTTTGTATTTGCTTCCCCAGACGACGTTTCGGTTGACGATGGCCGCCGGTTCGATCTCTTTGTTGGGCCAGATCGTCACATCCTGCTCGAACTGGGCCAGCTTGCCGATCTTGCAACCCTCCGCAAGGATGAGGCCGGCTTTTGCCGTGACATTGTCGTCGATTTTGTTGTTGTTACAGATGACACCGTTGTCGAGGATGAACTTTTTGCCGATCTCGATGTCGTGCCACAGCACGGAGTTGCGGATCTGGCACTCTTCACCCATCGTCACATTGTCGCCGACGACGACATTGTTGAGCTTCGATCCTCTGCCGATCTTCACGTTGCCGCCGATAACGACATTTCCGATGATCTCCACCGACGGATCGATCTCGCTCTCGCCCGTCAGCCAGAGCGTCCCATCGGGATAGTCCACTTTTTTGCCGGGAATTGTGAAATTGAGACGTTCGTTGAGAATGTCGTCGTGCACTTCTCTGTAGCTGTCGGGGTTTCCGACGTCGCGCCAGTATCCGACGGCGTTGAAGCCCATCAGATCGATCCCCTCTTTCATCAGAAGGGGGAAAAGATCTTTCGCGAAGTCGAAATTCTCACCCACCGGAATATACTCGAGAATCTCGGGCTCGATGATGTAGATACCGGTATTGATCGTGTCGCTGAAGACTTCGCCCCAGCTCGGTTTTTCGAGGAACTTCTCGATTTTGCCCTCTTCGTTGGCGATGACGACACCGAACTGCAGGGGGTTTTCCACTGAAGTGAGGGTGATGGTGAGCTTCGACTTCTTCTTTTCGTGATACTCGAAAATCTCCTTGAAATCAAAGTCGGTCACGAGGTCGCCGCTGACGATCATGAAGGTCGTATCGAGATACTCCCGTCCGAAACCGACCGCTCCGGCAGTCCCGTAATCGTCATCCGGCAAGACGTAGTGAATCTTCACCCCCCATTTGCTTCCGTCTCCGAAATGGTTCTTGATCACTTCCGGCTTGTAATAGAGCAGGATGACGACTTCGTCGATCCCCGTTTCGATCAGCTTGTTGAGGGTATGCTCCATCATCGGAAGGTTGACGACAGGCAACATGGGTTTTGGAATGGAATGGGTCAGTGGCTGGATCCGGGTCCCGAATCCGCCGGCCATCATGACCGCTTTGAGTCTCTTTGACATCATAAAATCCTTTGATTA
>NZ_JAOZOZ010000165.1 GCF_029933015.1 Hydrogenimonas sp.
ATCTTGGCGAAAACGAAGAGCGAGATGCCGTGCCCCACCGCGAACGCGAGGGTGATGAGCAGCGTCTTGGTACGCCCTTTGCCGATCGAGAAGTCGGCGATGGCCGTCAGATGGTCGGGGCCGAAGGCGTGCAGGACGCCGTACCAGAAGATCAGAAGCAGGCTCAGTTCCATAGTATCCTACCTTGTGGTGAATGATCATTCAGTTTTTCTTCAATTATACGGTGTTATGATGAGAGGAAGTTTAAAACGACGATTTCCTATTTAAAAAAAGGACCTGCGACATCTCCATGAACGATAGCTGTATCCACTGCGGCGCTTCTGTCTACCGCCTGAAAGACGGCCGTGTCAAATGTTCACGATGCAAACGGCGCTACAGCCCGCGCAAAGCGAAACGGGACATGGCCCTGATCGAAGCCTTCTGTCTCGAGACGACGGCCAAAGAGGCTTCCGAAAAACTCGGCATCAACTACGTCACGGCCAAAAAGAGATACGACGAATTCCGACGCCTTCTCCTACCGCTGCTCGAAAACGCCTACGCCTCCCACAGAGAGGAGATCGTCGAATATGACGAATACCTCTACCTCGACCATGCCAAGCGCAAAGAGAAAAAATATATTTTCGACGCCCACAACTTTCTGACATTCGATTATGGCGGAAAGGTCTACAACATTCTGATGCCCTCCCTCGACCGCTACAAAAGCGGTTTTCTCGCGGACGGTCTCGAGGATCTCTACTATGACGAATTTTCGAGATTTCTGAAAATCCACCGCATCGCGAAACTCCGCAGCATCGACAACACGATCGTCTCGTTCTGGAAATATTTCGACGAGTTCATGAAGAAGTACAAAGGCATCCGGCCGGACAACTTCATCTACTATCTCAAGGAGGCGGAGTTCAAGTTCAACCACCCGATGCCCGAAAGGTTCGAAATCCTCAAAAAAGTGTGGTTCGAAAGCTGATTCTCGCTACAATCGGGATATGGGAACCGAAATAGGACATACGCATTTCACCGAAAAAGAGTGGCCTGAATTTTCCGATCGTCTGAAAAAAGAGACGGCGCTTCTGCAGGAAAAAGCGGAAAAGGGAGAGTGTTCGCGTCGTGCGCCTGTGGGCGGTTTCGAGATCGAGGCGTGGCTGGTGGACGAGACGATGCGTCCGGCTCCCCGCAATACCGAATTTCTGCGCTACCTGCACGACGACATGGCGTCGATGGAGCTGGCGAAATTCAATTTCGAGCTCAACAACGCCCCGCACCCTCTCTGCGGCGACGCTTTTTCGAAATTTGCGGAAGAGATGCACCGGCACTGCCGCACCGCCAACACGACGGCCGAGCGTCTGGGTCTTCGCGCGCTCACCATCGGCATACTCCCCACGGCCCATCCTTCGGACTTCTGTCTCGAAAACATGTCGGAGCTCAAACGCTACCGCGCCCTGAACGAACAGGTGCTGCGCGAACGGGGAGGAGAGCCGGTTTGGCTCGACATCGCCGGCGAGACGGAGCGTCTGAAGATGCGGCACGATTCGGTGATGCTCGAAGCGGCGGCCACTTCGTTTCAGATCCACACCCAGGTGCCCTTCGAAGAGGCGCACCACTACTACAACGCCTCCATACTCGCCTCCGCAGCCACGGTGGCGGTTTCGGCGAACTCCCCCTTTCTTTTCGGCAAGGCGCTCTGGCACGAAACCCGCATTCCGCTCTTCGAGCAGTCGGTCGACACCGGGGAAGGCCGGCCCCGCGTCTCTTTCGGAAGCGGATTCGCCCGGCGGAGCATTCTGGAGTGTTTTCTGGAAAACCGGGACGAGTACGACATTCTGCTCCCGATACTCTTCGAAGAGGAGACGGATCGCTTTTCTCATCTGAGACTGCACAACGGCACCATCTGGCGATGGAACCGTCCCCTGGTCGGCTTCGACGAGGACGGGACGCTCCACTTCCGCATCGAGCACCGGGTCATGGCCTCGGGCCCCACCCTGGTCGATATGCTGGCCAACGCCGCCTTCTACTACGGTCTCGCCGCCTCTTTGGCCAAAAGAGTCGCCAGGAAAGAGCGGATCGACGATTTCGAAACGGCGAAAGCGAACTTCTACCGCGCCGCCCGTCGGGGGCTCGAGGCCACCATCGTATGGGAAGGAAAGGAGCTAAAGATACGTTCCCTGATACTCGAAAAACTGCTCCCCCTGGCCCACGAAGGACTCGAAAGCCTCGATCTCGATGGAAAAGAGACGGGAAGATACCTCTCCATCATCGAATCACGGGCAGCGAAAGGACAAAACGGCGCCCGCTGGCAACTCTCGTTCGTGCGAAACCACGGAAAGGATATGAAAAAGATGACGGAAGCCTACTGGCACCACCAACAAATCGGCGAACCGGTCCATACATGGAGTCTGAAATGATACCGCTGATCGAACTGAACGAAATCCCCGCAGGGCTCCTGGAGATCGAAGACGCCCGCGACCTCCACAGGATCCTGCCCCATCCGACACTGCTCACCCTGGAGGGGCACCACAGGGAGCCGCTTTTCGTGACGGTGCTTCTGCATGGCAACGAAGACACGGGACTCTTCGCGATCCAGAAGATTCTGAAAAAGTACATGGACCGTCCCCTGCCCCGTTCTCTCGTCGTTTTCTTCGGCAATATCTACGCGGCGAAAGAGGGACTCAGACGGCTCGACGGCCAGCCCGACTACAACCGGGTCTGGCCCGGAGGCGACGACACGACGAGCGAAGAGGCCCGCCTCGTCGCGAAAGTCGTGGAGAAGGTGACGGCCCGGCCGCTCTTCGCCAGCATCGATATCCACAACAATACAGGCAAAAACCCCCACTACGGCTGCATCAACCGTCTCGAACCCGATTTTCTCTATCTGGCTTCTCTCTTTTCCCGTATCGTCGTCTATTTCGAAACACCCAGAGGCGTCCAGTCGCTGGCGATGGCGGAGTACTGCCCCGCCATCACGATCGAGTGCGGCAAACCCCACGTCTCCCGGGGCATCGAACACGCTTTCGAATTCGTCGACTCGCTGCTGCACCTTTCGGCCTTTCCACACCGTAAAATGCACACGGGAGAGATCGACGTCTACCACACCGTCGCACGCGTCACGGTACCCGAGCGCTTCACACTCGGATTCGGTGAGACCGACACGGATATACAGCTGCCCCAGGAGCTGGAGGAGGACAACTTCAAAGAGCTGCCGGCGGGCACGCCCTTTGGCCGGATACGGCCCGGTTCGGATGCCAGGTTCGAAGTGTTCGACGACGACGGCAACGAACGGTTCGAAGACTTCTTCGAAATCGTCGGTAACGAAATCCGTCTGAAAAAGGCGATGATGCCCGCCATGATCACCCGTGACCTGAAAATCATCCG
>NZ_JAOZOZ010000044.1 GCF_029933015.1 Hydrogenimonas sp.
GGGACATTGTTCATCCTTTCAGAGGACTCTATAGAAATTATGATAACAAATTTTGCTGCTTCCGAATCGAATATCAATAAACTTTTCGGATTTGAATGATAGAATTCGAAGCCAATTCTGCTTTGAGGAAAAGACGACGATGTGGAAAAAAAGTTGGAATGGATCTCTGTTACGGATGCTGGCGCTGCCTGCTCTGATCGCCGGGTTTACCTACACGCTCTACGAATGGTGAATAAGATCAGTCCCTAATCTCCTATTAAGCGAATTTTAATTAAAATTACGGGCTAAATTTTATAGAAGGACAGATGGATGAAACGAACCTATCAACCCCATAACACTCCGCGCAAAAGAACCCACGGTTTCAGAGCACGTATGAAAACCAAGAACGGACGCAAGATCATCAACGCTCGTCGCGCCAAAGGTCGTAAGCGATTGGCGGTCTGATCCACTTCGACTCCCTCAAGCGTACCGCCGATTTCAACAGAGTCTACAAAAGCGACAAACGCTGGCACGACAAGGCGTTCGTCCTATTCGCGGTACCGGATTCGAAGGGATGCAGAGTCGGCTTTGTCGCGAGCAAAAAGATCGGCAATGCCGTGAAAAGGGCCCGGGCCAAGCGAAGGCTCCGGGCACTTTTTTTGAAGATGATTCCGCGGCTGAGAGAGGGCGACTATGTCCTGGTGGCGAAGCCGCCCATACTCGACACGCCTTTTGGCGAACTGGAAAAGGCGTTCATGCGGGCCATCAGGCGATTGGAACTCGGTAAAAAACAATGAGGTCAGCAAGGCTATGAGATGATCAGAGAGGCACTATCGGGATCTTTGAAGTTCTACCAGAAGTACCTGACACTTTTGGGATTCGGAAGCTGCCGATACTATCCGACCTGTTCAGAATATGCCAAATGGCAGATCGAAACCAATCCGAACATTTTCAAAGCGATTTTTTCCTCCACATTGAGGATACTGCGATGCAACCAACTCTTCGACGGTGGCATCGACTATCCGAAAATCTCCTGTAAACATTTCACACCCACGCATCTACGGGGCAGCGTGCCCGAGATAAAGTTCTGGTATCTGCCCGAGCGGGATGGATGCAGAGTCATCAAAAACATTTTTTCGAAAGGCCCATCGTGTTAGACAATATGAATACACAGACGCGCGTCGTCATAGCGACCGTGCTCTCCTTGCTCGTTTTTATCGGTTACGACTACTTTTTCATGCCGAAAACCACACAGCAGGCAGACGGCAATCGGACCATGCAGGTGCAAAGTACCCAGGCATCGGCGAAAAATGCCGAAAACAGTGTGGCACCTGCCGCGACGACACAGAGCGCGTCACCGAAACCGGCCGCCCGGAATACCGGTGCGGATACCGCACTCGAAGGTGTGATCGCCACGATCGAGACCTCCAACGCGACCATCGAATTCGATGCGCTCGGACGTATATCACAGGTCTACCTGAAAGACATCCAGTACAGGACGGAAGAGGGGGAGGAGCTCAAACTCTTCAACAACCCCCGCATTCCCAAACCGCTGGAGATACGCTTCAGCGATCCCGCACTCAACGAACTGGCTTTCAAAACCCCCTACCGTGTCTCTACATCCAGACTCGAAGTAAGCGGTGACAAAGCCGAAACCATCACCTTCACCCAGGACCTGAACGGTTTTACCGTAGAGAAAAAGATCACGATCCATCCCGATCACCATTACGACGTCGATATCAAAATGAGCGAACCGAAACCCTATTTCGTCTCGCCGGGCTACCGTCCCGATCTTCGTATCGACAACTATACGGTCCATGGTGTGATGGTCGAGGAGGCGGACGGCACCCTGACGATCATCGACGACGGTGACGCCAAGGGGACGGAAGCTTTCAGAAAAGCGCGCATCGCCGTCGCTTTCGACCGCTACTACGCCACGGCGCTCTACGATTTCGACAACGGCATGGAAGTGGTCGTCAACAAGGATGCCGAGGAGAATCCGATCCTCTTCGTCAAGGAAGAGGGTGCCGAAAGAACCCTACACGGATATATCGGACCCAAAGAGTACAAGATCCTCCAGGCCATCCATCCGGAGCTGACGAAAATCATCGAGTTCGGGTGGTTCACCTTCATCGCCGCGCCGATGTTCAAGGTGCTGATGTGGCTGCACAGCTTCATTCCCAACTGGGGATGGGCGATCGTGGTGTTGACGCTGCTGATCCGTGTGATCCTCTATCCGCTCACCTACAAAGGGATGGTGAGTATGCACCGCCTCAAGCAGCTGCAGCCCAAGATCAAGGAGATACAGGCCAAATACAAGGGCGATCCGCAGAAGTTGAACGCCCACATGATGGAACTCTACAAAAAGCACAAAGCCAACCCGCTGGGGGGATGTCTGCCGATGATCCTGCAGATTCCCGTCTTTTTCGCGATCTACCGGGTTCTTCTGAACGCCATCGAGCTCAAAGGTGCGCCCTGGATCCTCTGGATCAACGATCTTTCGGTCATGGATCCCTATTATGTCCTTCCGGTACTGATGGGTGGATCGATGTGGCTGCATCAGCGTGTCACACCGAGCAACTTCACCGACCCGATGCAGGAGAAGATCTTCAAATGGCTTCCGGTGGTCTTCACCTTCTTCTTCGTCACGTTCCCGGCGGGTCTGGTACTCTACTGGCTGACGAACAACATCTTCTCCGTCGCCCAGCAGCTGATGATCAACCGTATGCTTGAAAAGCAGCCAAAGGCGGAGTGATGAGGAAGTTCGAAGCTCCGACTCTGGAAGAGGCGTACGCGGCGGCTGCCAAAGAGTTCTCCTGTTCGGTGACGGAACTCGACATCCAGGTGGTACAGAATCCTTCCAGGGGATTTCTGGGCTTCGGACGCAGATCCGCCATCATCGTGGCCGATTCCGCCGCAAGAAAAAGATCGGAACCGAAACCCAAAGCGGTAAAAAATGAAGAGGCTACCGTCGAAACCTCGCCCGAAACTGTAGAGAAAAGTACGGAAGAGCCCGTAGAGGAGGCATCCGCCGTCTCAGAAGAACCTGTCGAAACAACCTCTGAAGAGAAAGAACCGACGAGGGAAGAGGCTGAGCCCCCGACGCTGCAGAAGGAGAGCGAAAAGGATGAAATCAAAGTCCCTACGCTTAAAAACGACGACGAAATCTTCGGCAACTTCTATACCGAAACTCCCGATATTTCGACGATCGTCGTCGAAATAGAGAACAAAATCAACGAACTCTTCGCCCACGCCTGTTTCGAGATAGAGCGGATTGTCGTATCGGCCTACGACGACGAAACGGTACTGGTGGAATTCAACGGCAGTGACGCCGCTCTGCTGATCGGCAAGGAGGGATACCGCTACAAAGCCCTGGCCCATCTGCTCTACAACTGGATCCATGGGAAATACGGTTTCAAAGTGCGTCTGGAGATCGCCGAATTTCTCCAGAACCAGGAGATGATGATAGAAAACTATCTGCAGCCCATCATCGAACGTGTCGAAAACGAAGGCCGCGCCCAGACGAAAGTACTCGACGGCATTCTCGTACAGATCGCTCTGAAAAATCTCCGTGGCCGCTTTCCCGACAAATATGTGGCGGTACGCACCAACAAAGAAGGCGGACGCTATATCATCATCAACGAGTTTCTGGAGAAGAAGTGAGCGACACCATCGCCGCCGTCGCCACCGCGAGCGGTGTAGGGTCGGTCGCCATCGTCCGGCTCAGCGGTGACGACGCTCTTGAAATCGCAGAAAAAATCACGAAAAGATCCTCTTTCATTCCCCGACATGCCCATCTTTGCAATCTCTACGACACGAAGGGTGAACTGATCGACGAAGCGATCGTCATCTGGTTCAAAGCGCCCCACAGCTTCACGACGGAGGATGTCGTGGAGTTCCAGTGTCACGGCGGTTCCATCGTCGCCGAGGAGATCCTCAACACGCTCATCTCCAGCGGCGCACGCCTGGCCGAACCCGGCGAATTCACGAAGCGGGCGTTTCTGGGCGGGCGTATCGATCTGACCGAAGCGGAAGCGATCGCCAAACTGATCGAAGCCAGAAGCGAGGATGCCGCGAAGATTCTGGCGCGGCAGATGAAGGGCGAACTCAAAAGATTCGTCGACGAGATCCGGGAGAAACTTGTACGGGCCATCGCCTTTGCGGAAGTGACGATCGACTATGCCGAAGAGGATCTTCCGGAGGATATGGTCGACAATATGCTCCATCAGTTGGAGACGATCGAAAAAGAGATCGAAAAGATCGTCCGTTCCAGCGAACGCAGACGGGGGCTCATCGAGGGCTTCAGGGTGGCGATCGTCGGCAAACCGAATGTCGGCAAGAGCTCGCTTCTCAACGCGATGCTCGATTACGAGCGTGCCATCGTCAGTGAGATCGCCGGTACGACGCGGGACACGATCGAAGAGCAGCTCCGCATCGGGACCCATCTGGTTCGTATCGTCGATACGGCAGGGATACGGGAGTCGGCCGACACGATCGAAAAGATCGGTATCGAACGTTCCGTCGCCGCCATCGAACAGAGCGATATCGTCATCGCGATGTTCGATGCGAGCCGGCCGTGGGATCGGGAAGACGATCAGATCCTCTCTCTCATCGATCGGTATGAAAAAGAGAAGGAGATCGTCGTAGTTCTCAACAAAACCGACCTTCCCCAAAGGATCGATCTCTCTCGAATCGAAAAGTATCGGCCTATATCGCTGAGTCGGGAAAACAAAGCCGAAGAGATCATCGGAGTGTTGGAAAAGAGACTCTCGGCCATGGCGAAGGGTGACGAGATTCTACTCATCTCGACCCGACAGATCGAGGCGGTCCGACGGGCGAAAGAGGCGATCTCACAAGCCAAAGCCCCGCTTCTGGCAGGAGAGCTGGAGATCTTCACCTTCCATCTGACCGAAGCGATCGAAGCGATAAGCTCCATCTCCAGACCAGTGGATTTTAACGATATTATGGATAAAATGTTCGGCGAATTCTGCCTGGGCAAATAGATGTGCGGTAAAAACTACACAATTTTTGCCGATATTGTGGTACTTGGAATTTTGCAACGAATGGCATCTATCGCGAAAACGGATCTCTTTGCAATTTAGGGACTTTTCTCCCTGCAGAATCATGCGTTATGCCATATGTTGCGTAACATCACTATTGAATAAAAAAGGGAATCATATCAGATGTGTGGAATCGTAGGATATATTGGAAAAAGAGAGATAAAAAGACAACTGATCGAAGGTTTGCGTGAACTGGAGTACCGGGGATACGACTCCGCCGGTATCGCGGTGATGCAGGAGGGCCATATCCAGTCGTTCAAGGCGGTGGGAAAGCTGACCAACCTCGATGAAAAGACCAAAAACTTCGAAACCACTGGTCTGGGCGTGGGTATCGGCCATACCCGCTGGGCGACTCACGGCAAGCCGACCGAACTCAACGCCCATCCCCATATGGGTGAGTACAGTTATGTCGTGCACAACGGTATCATCGAAAACTATCGGGAAATCAAGGAGATGCTCGAAAACGAGGGCGTGAATTTCCTGAGCCAGACCGATACGGAAGTGATCGTCCACCTCTTCGAAAAGGAGGCGGAACGCCACAGCGATCTGTATGCCGCTTTCAAAGCGACGATCGACCAGCTCGATGGGGCCTACGCCGTACTTCTCATCACTCAGAAGGCACCCGATACGATCTTCTTCGCCCGCAAAGGTTCGCCGATGATCGTCGGCAGAAACGGCAGAGGGGAAGTCTTTTTCGCATCCTCCGACGCGCCGCTGATCGGGGAGGCCGAAGAGGTTGCCTATATGGAGGATGGAACCGTCGGCTACGCCACACCCGATCTGATCCATGCGGAGCCCGATCCGCTCAATTTCGTCCCCCTCTCGGGCGACAAAATGACGGCACAGAAGGGCGGTTACCGCTTTTTCATGGAGAAGGAGATCTACGAACAGTACCAGGTGATCGGCGATACGATGATCGGGCGGGTTCTGGATGACGATATCGTTTTCGAAGAGCTCGACGACGAATTTTTGAAAGATATATCCCGCATCAAGATCTGTGCCTGCGGTACCAGTTATCATGCGGCGTTGACCTCCAGCTATCTTTTCGAACGGCAGGCGAAGATGCCGGTCAATGTGGAGATCGCCAGTGAATTCCGCTACAAAGAGCCGCTGCTGACCGACGATACGCTCTTCATCGTCATCAGCCAGAGCGGTGAGACCGCCGATACCCTCGAAGCGCTCAAAATGGCCAAGGAGGCGGGCCTCAAGACACTGGCCATCTGCAACGTCGACAACTCCTCCATCGTCCGTATGGCGGACGCGACGATCCTGACCCGTGCCGGCATCGAGAAGGGTGTGGCCAGTACGAAAGCCTTCGCTACGCAGGTGATGGTTCTGTGGATGCTTACCGTGTTCTTTGCGAAAAAACGCGGAACGATGAGCGACGAGGCGATCAGGGAGGAGCTCCGCTATATGAGTTACGTGCCGAAAGATCTGCAGAAGTCGCTGGAGGTGCACGAGAAGTGCAAACGCCTCTCCAAACGCTATCTGCACGGCCATGGATTTTTTTTCATCGGCCGCGACATCTTCTATCCGCTGGCGCTCGAAGGCGCTCTGAAGCTCAAGGAGATCAGCTATCTGCATGCCGAAGGGTATCCGGCCGGCGAGATGAAGCACGGTCCGATCGCACTGGCCGACGCCGAACTCTTCACGATCGCTCTGATGCCCAAAACGATGCTCTACGACAAAACCAAAAGCAACGTGGAGGAGCTCAGTGCCCGGGATTCGACGATTCTTGCCATCTCTCCGGAGATGTTCGAACTGGCGGACGACTTCATTCTGACCCATCCCCACAAACATCCGATGCTGGAGTTTTTCGAAATGATGGT
Source organism: Hydrogenimonas sp. (assembly GCF_029933015.1). Classification (GTDB taxonomy): domain Bacteria; phylum Campylobacterota; class Campylobacteria; order Campylobacterales; family Hydrogenimonadaceae; genus Hydrogenimonas. The sequence goes on from NZ_JAOZOZ010000044.1 coordinate 6,869, forward strand.
GGTCGAACAGCTGCTCTCCATGGAGATCGCCATCCGGCTGGGCAACGACGTGGACATGCCCCGCAACCTGGCTAAAAGTGTCACCGTTGAGTAGATGGATCGTTCTGGCGGCTCTGGTCGTCGCCCTCTTCATTCTCTGGCGGCTCAGCAGCCGCACCGTCGCCCCCATCTCATTTACCGAAGCGGGCATGCTGCTGCAAAACGGTGCCTGCCGTCTCCATCTGCCTCTCAAAAAGATCGAAAGAGAGAGCTTCACTGCCGATGTTCTTTCGATAGAGAGAACGATCGCCACCTTTCCCAACGGATACCGAGTCGTCGACGAAAAGATCTCCATGCCCGAAAACTATACCTTCGGCAAAGCCCTCTCAGCCGTCGTCAAAGCGGTTTTCGGCCTGGACGATCTGCAAAGAGTCGTCGAAAACAGAAAGATGGTCCTTTTCGAAGGGATGGGGAAAAATGGTGAAAAGCTTCGGATTCTGGCTGTTTTCAAAGGGAAAAAGGATCTGGAGCTGCTCTACCCCCTCAACGATTCCTTCTTTTTGACGATAAAGAGATGTCTCATCGAAAAGAGAGAGCCGAAAGAGCCGACCGTGGTCAACCACGTGGTCGGAAAGGAGCCGCAGGAGCTGCCTTTGACCCGGTGGAGCCAGGAGCTTTTCGATCTCGATATATTGATTAACAAAGATATGTAGATCACTGCTGTATAATAGAAAAATCTTTCCAAAAAAGGAGGTGTTGCCATAATGATCATCCAATATGCGATATGTGGCGGCATTGTCCTTGCGTTGTCTGCGCTTCTCTTTTTCCTTTATAGAAAAAACCGGCTTCTACGCACCGATTACGAAAAGCTTCTCTATCAGCTCAAGGAGTGCCGAAGCCTCGACGAAGTGACGGGTGCCTACAACTACGCCTTTTTCGTCAAGATGGGCAACATCCAGGTAAAGCTCGCGAGACGGAAAAAGTGGCCTGTGAGTATGCTCATCGTCGATGTGATCGAGCTGGAAAAGATCAACATCCGTCGAAGTTACGCCGTGGGAAACGCGGTTTTGAAGCATCTCTACCAGACCATCAAGGCGTGCATTCGCGAGAGCGACATCATCGGACGGTTCGGCGGATCGGGATTTTTCATTCTTCTCAACGATTGTGCGGAAGAAGACCTCCCGAACGTCATCATGCAGATACAGAGCTGTCTGGAAAACTCATCCTGCGTGGATCACAATGTCCAGATACCCTACAAAACACGCTTCGGCGGTGTCACGATGCACGGAAAGCATATCTATCTCAATACGATGCTCAGTGTCGCGGAAGAGGCGCTTCATGCAGCCAAGACTTCGAATGCCACGTATGCCATAGCGGACCATACCGGAGCTGTCGTAAAAACGGATGTGAAAAAATAGTCGAGGGGTGAAGAAGAGGAGGGCGGCCAAGCCGCCCGGTGGAAGATTAAAGGGGAGTGACGTTTTCGGCCTGGGGACCTTTTTCACCCTGACCGATGCTGAAAGTCACTTTTTGACCTTCGTTGAGTTCGACACGGCCGAAACCTGTGTGATTGACCTGACGGAAGTGTACGAAAACGTCTTTGCCGCCATCTTCGGGCTGGATGAATCCGTAGCCTTTTTCAGTATTGAACCATTTGACGGTTCCGTTGATAATATCTGCCATGAGATATCCTTTTCTATGAAATTTTCAGAAAAGAAGTTTGAAGCTTGTTTTGTGAGGTAGAACTCTAATTCGAAGGGTCGAGGTAGAACGGTCACACACAAAGACGAGAATCGAAATCATCTTTCTTGCCAAGAAGTATAGCTGAAACATTCACCAATAGCAAGCTTTTTGGAAAATTTCTTTTTCATGTAGTTTTTTAACGCAATCCCAAGCACACTTTCACTATAATCACGACAATTTTCATTTCATCTGCAAGGGTACCCGTATGCAACAGGATATTGCCGAAATATTGAAGGCGCACAAACTCTCCGAAGAGGATTACGAGCACATCAAAAAGATTCTGGGACGTCTGCCCAATCTGGTGGAGATCGGTATCTTCAGCGCCATGTGGAGCGAGCACTGCAGCTACAAGTCGAGCAAGAAATACCTGCGCGGCTTCCCGACCGAGGCGCCGTGGGTGATCCAGGGGCCGGGCGAGAACGCCGGTGTCATCGACATCGGCGACGGCTACGCGGCGGTCTTCAAGATGGAGAGCCACAACCACCCCAGCTTCATCGAACCCTATCAGGGAGCGGCCACGGGCGTGGGCGGGATACTCCGCGACGTCTTCACGATGGGCGCCCGCCCGGTGGCGAACCTGAACGCCCTGCGCTTCGGCCGTGTACGGGGCGACGACCAGTCGGCGGCCTACCAGCGCCATCTGGTGCGCGGTGTCGTGGCGGGCATCGGCGGCTACGGCAACTGCATGGGTGTGCCGACCGTGGGCGGCGAGACCTTCTTCGACGACAGCTACAACGGCAACATCCTGGTCAACGCCTTCACCCTGGGGATCGCCAAAGCCGACGAGATCTTCTACGGCAAGGCCGAAGGCATCGGCAATCCGGTCATCTACGTCGGCTCCAAGACGGGCCGCGACGGCCTGGGCGGCGCCGTGATGAGCTCCGACAGCTTCACCGAAGAGTCCAAGAGCCTGCGCCCGACCGTACAGGTGGGCGACCCCTTCACCGAAAAGCTTCTGCTCGAAGCCTGCCTGGAACTCTTCAAGACCGACTACGTCGTCGGTATCCAGGACATGGGCGCGGCGGGACTCACCTCCAGCTCCTTCGAGATGGCGGGACGCTCCGGCAGCGGCATGCGGATGGATCTGGACAAGGTGCCGATGCGGGAAGAGGGGATGACCCCCTACGAACTGATGCTCTCCGAGTCCCAGGAGCGTATGCTCATCTGCGCCCGCAAGGGGACCGAAGAGAAGATCATCGAAATCTTCGAGAAGTGGGAGCTCGACTGCGCCGTCATCGGCGAAGTGACCGACACGGGACTGATGGAGCTCTACTGGCACGGCAAGAAGGTGGCGGAGGTGCCGGTCGATCCGGTGAGCGAAGAGGCGCCGGTGCTCGACCGTCCTACGGCACGCCCTGCGTATCTCGACGAGATCGCGGGCATCGATATAGACAAATATGAACTTCCTTCCAATCAGGAGGCTTTCGAGACGATCGTAAAAAGCATCGAGGTGGTGGACAAAGCGTGGGTCTACGAACAGTACGACTCGATGGTGCAGACCAACACGATCAAAAAAGGCGGCGACCTGGACGGCTCGGTGATCCGCGTCAAAGAAAACGGCCGGGCCATCGCCATGAGCAGCGACTGCAATCCGCGCTACTGCTACATCGACCCCAAAGGGGGCGCGGCCGCTGCGGTGATCGAGTCGGGCCGCAACGTGGCGATGACGGGTGCGCGCCCGCTGGCCATCACCGACTGCCTCAACTACGGCAACCCCGAAAACCCCGAAGTGATGTGGCAGTTCGCCCAGGGATGCGAAGGGATCAAGGAGGCGTGCGCGGAGCTGAACACCCCCGTCACCGGCGGCAACGTCTCGCTCTACAACGAGACCAACGGTGTGAGCGTCTTCCCCACACCCACCATCGCGATGGTCGGTGTCAACGACGATCAGCACCGGGTGCTGCCCTCGGCGTTCCAGAACGAGGGTGACATCTTGCTGCTCGTGGGCGAGACACGAAAAGAGTTTGGCGGCAGCATCTACCTCAAAGAGCTCTTCAAAACCACCGGCGGCAAACTTCCCGCCATCGACTACGACAAGGAACTGGCGCTTTGGGATCTGGTGATCGAAGCCAACAAAAAAGGCTTGCTCCAAGCCGCCAAGGATCTCAACGTCGGCGGCCTCGCCATCGCCGCGGCCAAGATGGCGGCCGTGGGCGGCCAGGGGGCGAGTATCGAAGCCGATCTGGGCGAGAGCGTCAACGTGTTTAGCGAAAGCTTCTCCCGCGCCCTGCTGGAGGTAGCCCCCGAAAACGTCGAAGCCGTGGCGAACATGGCGGCCGAGCGCGGCCTCAAATGCGAAAAGGTGGGCACCGTGGGCGGCGATACGCTCGAGGTCAACGACATCGCCATGCCGATGGAGAGATTGAACGATATCTACTTCAACACCTTCCGGCGTATCATCGAACAGGACATCTGATCCGAATCCCGGCTTTTGCCGGGAGTAATCTGCATGAAAAAAATCGACCTCTCCAAACACGCTGCCCAGAAGCTGCTGAAACAGCGTCCCCCGTGGCTCTACCGCAACGAACTTCCCGACACTCTCTACACCGAGCCGGGTGAAGTGGCGGCGTTGGTGCATCAGGGCGAGTACCTGGCCACCGCCTTCGTCAACCCTCACAGCACCATAGCCGCCAGGGTACTCGGCTGGCGCGACGAACCGGTCGATCGGGACTTTTTCGCCCGGCGCATCGAGCGGGCCATCGCCAAGCGCGAGGGGATAGAGAGCAACGCCCTGCGTCTGGTACACTCCGAAGCCGACGGCCTGCCGGGACTCGTCGCCGACCGCTACGGGGACAATCTCGTCCTCTCTTTCACCACCGCCGGGATGGACCGATTCAAAGAGGAGATCGTCGAAATCTTCGTCGATCTGCTTTCTCCCAAAGGGATCTGGGAAAAAGGCGACAAAATTCGCCTCAAAGAGGGGCTGGAGGCGACCCATCGCACGCTCTATGGCGACGTGGACGAAACGTTTATCATCGAAGAGGGGACCAAACGGTTTCAAACCGACCTCAAAGCTTCCCAGAAGACAGGCTTTTTCCTCGACCAGCGGCGCAATCGCCGCATCGTGGGCCGCTACGGAAGAAAGAGAACGCTGGATCTTTTCGCCAACGCCGGAGGGTTCGGCATCTACGCCGAAGCCGAAAGCACGAAGTTCGTGGAGATCTCCGAGCTCGCCTGCACCCAGATCGAAACCAACTGCCGCCTCAACGGCCTGAAAAACTACGAGATCGTCAAAGCCGACGTCTTCAGGTTTCTCGAGAAAGAGACGGAACGCTACGACCTGATCGTCGTCGATCCGCCGGCCTTCGCCAAGAGCAAGAAGGCCCGCTCCGGGGCGCTGAAGGGGTGGAAATATCTCATCGTCAGGAGCCTGGCGCTGCTGGAGGAGGGCGGGCATATGGCGCTTTTCAGCTGCTCCCACGCCGTCGGCCTCGAAGATCTGCTCGATCTGGCCCGAAGCTCCGCCGTCATCGACGGATGCCGCCTGGAGGTGGTGGAGACGATGAAACAGGATGTCGACCACCCCTGGATGCTGGATGTGCCCAACTCTCTCTATCTGACGGGGGCTCTGCTGAGAAAGAGTGTATGGTAAGCGATAGGAGGATCGAGAGAATGCGGCGATATCTCGAGAGCCGCCAGGCCGACCTGCGCCTCTTTCTGGACGACGTGCACGATCCCTACAATCTCTCGGCCATCTACCGCACCGCCGACGCGGCGGGGCTCTTTTACATCGATTACGCCCGAAAGGGCGATCACGCCGTGCGGCCCAGAAAGGATGTGGTGCAGGGAAGCCACCGATGGCTGAAGATCGAAAAGATCCCCTACGAAAGCCGCCTCGAGCATCTGCGCAGCCTCATGGATGCGGGCTACCGGATCGTCGCCACCACCCTCTCGGACGAAGCGGCCGTCTATACCGACATCGACTTCACCCGCCCCACCGTCCTGGTGATGGGCAACGAAAAGGAGGGTGTGAGCCCCGAAGTGGCCGCACTGGCCCACCGGCATATCGTCATCCCGATGCACGGCATGGCACGGAGCCTCAACGTCTCGGTCGCCACCGCCGTCATCCTCTACGAAGCCGAACGCCAGCGACGGGAGGCCGGGATGTACGATCG
>NZ_JAOZOZ010000045.1:0-2436 GCF_029933015.1 Hydrogenimonas sp.
TTCATGTCTCGTCCAGGATGCGCGGCAGCGTGATGCCGGTCTGGGCCTGGTATTTGCCCGATTTGTCCTTGTAGCTCACCTCGCAGGGTTCGTCACCCTCGAGGAAGAGGACCTGCGCGATCCCTTCGTTGGCGTAGATTTTGGCCGGAAGGGGGGTGGTGTTGGAGATCTCGATCGTGATGTGCCCCTCGAATTCCGGTTCGAAGGGGGTGACGTTGACGATGATGCCGCAGCGGGCGTAGGTGCTTTTGCCCAGACAGATCGCCAGGACGTTGCGCGGTATGCGGAAGTACTCGACCGTGCGCGCCAGGGCGAAGGAGTTGGGCGGCACGATACAGACGTCGCCCTTGAAGTCGACGACGTTGCGCTCGTCGAAATGTTTCGGGTCGACCACTTCGGCGTTGACGTTGGTAAAGATCTTGAACTCGTCGCTGACGCGTATGTCGTAGCCGTAGCTGCTCAGGCCGTAGCTGACGACCCCTCTGCCCACCTGATCTTCGCAGAAGGGCTCGATCATCTTCTCTTTCAACGCTTTTTCACGGATCCACTTGTCACTTTTAAGGCCCATACAATCATCCCCTAAATATAGTTGTGATATTATAATACACTCACACTTACATCTGGAGAAAAGAATGAATCTGAAAGAGATAAAAGACCTGATAAAAGTATTTAACAACAGCGGTCTGAGCAAGCTCAAAGTCGAAGACGGCGACTTCGGCCTGACCCTGGAAAAGGGCGACTCCGCCGCGCCGGCGGCGTCGGCGGCACCGGTACAGCAGACGGCCGCGCCCGCGGCTGCGGCGGCTCCCGCGCCGGCGGCTTCCGCCGAGCCCGCGAAAGAGAAGGAGCTTCCCGAAAACGCCGTCTACATCACCTCCCCGATGGTGGGCACCTTCTACCGCTCCCCCTCTCCCGACTCTCCCCCCTTCGTCAATGTCGGCGACGTCGTGAAAAAGGGCCAGACCCTCTGCATTCTCGAAGCGATGAAGATCATGAACGAGATCGAAGCGGAGTTCGACTGCAAGATCCTCGACATCCTGGTCGAAGACGGCCAGCCCGTCGAGTACGACATGCCGCTCTTCCTGGTCGAGAAGGTCTGAGCCGATGGCCGAAATCAAACGCATACTGATCGCCAACCGGGGTGAGATAGCCCTGCGGGCGATCCGCACGATCAAAGAGATGGGCAAGGAGGCGGTCGCCGTCTACTCCACGGCCGACAAAGAGGCCAGCTACCTGCGCCTGGCCGACGCCAGCATCTGCATCGGCGGCCCAAAAAGCACCGAAAGCTACCTCCACATCCCCGCCATCATCGCGGCGGCGGAGGTGAGCGAATGCGACGCTATCTTTCCGGGGTACGGGTTTTTGAGCGAAAACCAGAATTTCGTCGAGATCTGCAAATACCACGGCATCAAATTCATCGGTCCGAGCGTCGACGTCATGACGCTGATGAGCGACAAGAGCAAAGCCAAACAGGTGATGAAAGAGGCGGGCGTGCCCGTCATACCCGGCAGCGACGGCGCCATCAAGGATGTCGAGGAGGCGAGGAAACTGGCCAAAGAGATGGGCTTTCCGGTCATCCTCAAAGCCGCGGCGGGCGGTGGAGGACGCGGCATGCGCGTCGTCGAGGACGAGAGCTACATCGAAAACGCCTACCTCGCCGCCGAGAGCGAAGCGATCACGGCCTTCGGCGACGGCACGATCTACATGGAGAAGTTCATCGAAAACCCGCGCCATATCGAGGTGCAGGTGCTGGCCGACTCCCACGGCAACGCCGTGCATATCGGCGAGCGGGACTGCTCGATGCAGCGCCGCCACCAGAAGCTGATCGAAGAGTCTCCGGCGATGTTCCTCGACGACGAGACCCGCGCCAGGCTTCACGAAGCGGCGGTCAAGGCGACGAAGCACATCGGGTACGAGAGTGCGGGAACCTTCGAGTTTCTCGTGGACAAGCACAAAAACTTCTACTTCATGGAGATGAACACCCGCCTGCAGGTGGAGCACTGCGTCAGCGAGATGGTCAGCGGCATCGACATCATCGAATGGATGATCCGCATCGCCGAGGGGGACACCCTTTTCGATCAGAGCGACGTGCGGCTCGAGGGCCACGCCATCGAGTGCCGCATCACGGCCGAGGACCCGGTGAACTTCATGCCGTGCCCGGGCAAGATCAGCAAATGGATCGCCCCCGGCGGCAAGGATGTGCGTATCGACAGCCACGCCCATGCGGGCTACATCATTCCCCAGCACTACGACTCGATGATCGGCAAGGTGATCGTCTGGGCCGAAGACCGCGACCGCGCCATCAAAAAGATGCGGCGCGCCATGGACGAGTTCGAAGTGGGCGGCATCAAGACCGTCATTGACTTCCACAGACGTATGATGCGCAATCCCGACTTCATCGAAAACAGGTTCGATACGAAATATCTGGAAGAGCAT
>NZ_JAOZOZ010000045.1:2536-4872 GCF_029933015.1 Hydrogenimonas sp.
GCCCTGAGCACCACGATATTCGCGGCGGCCCGCAGCTTCTTGAAGTGGCTGGCGATCGCCTCTTTCCGTTTCTCTTCCATCCATTTCATATAGACCTGCTGTTTGACCTGCTCGTAGGGTATGGGGCGGGGATTGACGAAGTCCTGTACATAGAAGGCGACGAACTGTCCCTGAACCGGAATGATCTGGGTGAACTTCCCTTTGGGCGTCTGGGTCAGCAGGAAAAGAAGCTGCTTGTTGATCCGGTCGGAGCGGACGGTCTGGGCCTGACGGGTCACACCCGGGACCTCGGCCATCGGGTTTTTGATCGCTTCGGCGAGTGCGCGCCGCTCGGGTGCCGAGTACTGGATCACCTCGATCGCTTCGGGGATCGAAAATTCGTCGATATGGAGCTGGTAGTACTCTTTGAGCGTCTCGTCGCTGGGGGGCTGGATCTTCGTACTCAGAATGCGCTCGTAGAGCTTCTCCTGAAGCAGCTTCTCTTTGACCTGTTTTTTGTACTCTTCCCAGTCGACGCCCCGCTTGGCCATGATGGCGCGCAGTTTCAGCGAATCGATACCGTTTTTCTGGGCGATCTTTTCGATCTCGTTGTTGACGTCGAACTCGTCCACCTGGATGCCCAGACGCTTGAGCTCCTCGTCCTTGAGCTTCTGTTTGATCATGTACTCGACCGCTTTCTCCTTGGGCAGACCCAGCCGCTGCTCGGCCTTGTAGATCTCGTAGAGGGTGATGGGCTGGTCGTCGACGATGATGCTGATGGCGTCCACCAGTCCCGCATGGGCGGCAGTGAAGGCGAAAAGGAGGGTGAAAAGGGCTGTCCGAAGTTTCGAAATCATGATGGTCACGGCCTTGTGAAAGAGATTGTTGTGGATATTTTATCGAAAAGATTCTGCCTTTGGTATAATACCCGCAATTTCATATCAAGGTAGACAAGCATGGTAGTGACACGCTTCGCACCCTCCCCGACGGGATATCTGCACATCGGCGGCCTGAGAACCGCTCTTTACAACTATCTCTGGGCACGCAAAAACGGCGGCGAGTTCAAACTCCGCATCGAAGACACGGACCTGAGCCGAAACTCCGCCGAGGCGACGAAAAAGATCATCGAAGCCTTCGAATGGGTCGGCATGGATTACGACGGCGAGCCGGTCTATCAGTCGGATCGCTTCGATCTTTATAAAAGCTACATCCTGAAGCTCCTGGATGAGGGGAAAGCCTACAAATGCTACATGACCAAAGAGGAGCTCGACAAGCTGCGCGAGGAGCAGATGGCCCGCAAGGAGCGCCCCCGCTACGACGGCCGCTATCGCGACTTCACCGGCACGCCTCCGGAGGGCGTGGAGCCGGTCATCCGCATCAAGGCGCCCCTGGAGGGGGAGATCGTCTTCGAAGACGGCATCAAAGGAACCATCACGATCAAAGCCAGCGAGGTGGACGACTTCATCATCGCACGCAGCGACGGTACGCCGACCTACAACTTCGTCGTGGCCATCGACGACGCCCTGATGGGGATGACCGACGTGATCCGCGGCGACGACCACCTCTACAACACCCCGAAACAGATCATCGTCTACGAAGCGCTGGGGTTCAAACTCCCCCGCTTCTACCACGTGCCGATGATACTGGGACCCGACGGCAAGAAGCTCTCCAAACGCCACGGCGCCACCGACGTCATGGAGTACAAGGCCCAGGGTTTCCTCCCCGAAGCGCTGCTCAACTTTCTGGTGCGTCTGGGATGGAGCCACGGCGATCAGGAGATCTTCACCCTCGAAGAGATGCTCGAGCATTTCGATCCCTCCGACATCAACGCCTCCGCCAGCCAGTACAATCCCGACAAGCTTCTGTGGCTCAACGCCCACTACATCAAGAACAGTTCCAACGAGCGGCTGGCGAAACTGCTCGAGGATTTCGGCCTCTATCTGCTGAGCCACGACAAAAGGGAGATCCTGCTGGATATCTTCAAGGAGCGCTGCAAAACCGTCAAAGAGATCGCCGAACAGATCAAAGAGGTCCTCGAAACGCCGGAAAGCTACGACGAAAAGGCGATCAAGAAGGCGATGAAGGGAAACGCCGCGGAGATTCTCGAAGCCTTCGCCCAAAAGATCGAAACGGCCGGTGAGCTGCACCTGCCCACCGACTACCACGCCCTGATGGAAGCCTTCGTCGAGGAGATGGAGATAGGGTTCGGGAAGATCGGCATGCCCCTGCGCGTCGCCCTGATCGGCCGTCTGGGCGGCCCCGACCTCAGCGATGTCATGAGCATCATCGGCAAAGAGGAGACGCTACTGCGTATCCGCCGCCTTCTCGATTTCGCAAAAGCGTCTAACGCCTCCTGA
>NZ_JAOZOZ010000045.1:4972-12704 GCF_029933015.1 Hydrogenimonas sp.
CCGCTAAACAGGATTCTCCAGCGTCATCTGCATCAGGCTGTTGACCAGTATCGCGATATCCTCGAGCCTCTCCACCGCAGGCTGCTGCATAAACCTCGCAAACCCCTCCTCGAGCGCCTCGTACCGCTCTTCACAGTCGTGCAGATAGCTCTCCAGCGCCTCCTCCATCGTTTCGCCCTTGCGCTGGTAGTGGATCACCTTTTCGCTCAGTGAGGTGACGGCGAACTCGATGAACTCCTCCAGCTGCTTCTTGATCGTATGCTCGTCCTTGTTTTTGGGGCGGTAGTTTTCGAGGGCTTCCATGATTTCGTTGATATGGAGCCGCTTGATGATGGTGTAGATGAGCCGCGCCGTCTCGTCGAAGCGTCGGTGGTTGCGTTCGTGGAGGATGATGGCCGCCACCGTGAACTTCATGTAGGGGAGATGGTGGAAGAAGCGGTTGATCGGGCTCTTTTCGTTGAGAATCGGCGTGATATGCTCTTCGGGAGTCATCTCCATCAGCTTCGCCATTTCGCTTCGATAGCGAAGCAGCGTGGGGGCGTGGATCTGATCGGGCGAGAGGTGACGCATCATCCAGCTGACACTGAACTCCAGCGTCGTCTCGATGTCGAAAAGCAGCGCGTACTGCTTCTGCGCATCCATCCGGTAGTCGTGACGGAAAATTTCGTAGCGGATGTCGTTGGAGCCGAAGAGCTGGTTGCAGATGAGATAGCTCTTGATTTTCGAGACGAACCTTTCTTGCCCCAGTTCGTCGTAATCGCTGATGAAAGTGCTGCCGGCGCTGTTGATGACGCGGTTGGCCATGACGGTCGCCGCGATCTCCCTGCGCAGAGGATGTTCGAGTATCTCGTCTTCGTAGATCGTCGCGAAGGTTTTCGGGAAGTATTTGAGCAGATACTCCTGGGCGAAGGGGTCTTCGAGCAGGTCGCTCTGCAGCAGAAGGCGTTTGACGAAGATTTTGGCATAGGAGAGCAGGGTCCCCAGGATGGGACGCACCAGCCCCTCCCTCTCGTCGAGAACGGCGGAGATCTTTTCGTCTTTGGGGATGTGGAACTGCTTTCGGCTGAAGACGGGAAGCTCCCGCTCAAGCAGCGCGATCGTCTGGAGAAAGGGGACGATGTCGGTCCGGCTGCGACGGTAATCGAGAGAGATGGCCAGCGCCTGGTGGTAGTTGGTCCACAGCACACGGTTGACGACCATGTCGGCCTGGTGTTTCAGCGCCTCGAGACGGCTCTCTTCGTCCAGCTGCCCTTTTCTTACCAGCGATCCGAGGGTGATTTTGAGGTTGACCTCGTAGTCGCTGGTGTTGACCCCCGCCGAATTGTCGATGGCGTCGAGGTTGATGTAGCCGCCCCCTTTGGCGTATTCGATGCGGGCCGGCAGCGTGAAGCCGAGATTGCCCCCCTCGCAGACGGCATGCACCCGCAGCTCCGAGGCATCGACCCTGACATTTTCGTTGGCTTTGTCGCCCACGTCGAGATTGCTCTCGAAACTGGCTTTGACGTAGGTGCCGACACCGCCGTTGAAAAGCAGGTCGGCCTTGATCCGAAGGACGGCCTGCACCATCTCCTCCCCGCTCATGGCCTGACGGGTCGTGCGGAAAAGTTTCTGCATCTGGGGGCTCAGGAGTATCTCCTTTTCGTCCCTGCGGAAAACACCGCCCCCTTCGCTGATCTTCTCCCTGTCGTAGTAGCCCCAGCCCCCTTTGGGACTCGCGCCAAAAAGCCGCTCCCTCTCTTTGAAAGCGGTTTCGGGATCGGGATCGGGGTCGACAAAGATCTCGTTGTGGCTGAAAGCGGCCAGAAGTTTGAAGTGGCGGCTCTGGAGCATGCCGTTGCCGAAAACGTCGCCGTTCATGGAGCCGATGCCCACGACGGTGATCGGCGTCTCGTAGAAGTTGACCCCTTTTTCGATGAAGTGTCTCTCGACCGAGCGCAGCGCCCCTTTGGCGGTGATACCCAGCTCCTTGTGGCTGTAGCCGTGGCTTCCTCCGCTGGCGAAAGCGTCGCCCAGCCAGAAACCGCGTCTGAGGGCGATGGCGTTGGCCGTGTCGCTCATGTGGGCGGTCCCCTTGTCGGCCGCCACGACGAAATAGGTATCCTCCCCGTCGTATCGGACGATTTTCGGATCGACGATGATGCGCCCTTCGGCTTTGTTGTCCACCAGATCCAAAAGCGCGTCGATATAGAGTTCGTAGAAACGGGCGAAACTCTCCTTCGTGATCTCCTCTTTGGGAAGGCGGATGATGAAACCCCCTTTGGCGCCGCTGGGAACGATGATGGCGTTTTTCCCCTCCTGGGTGACCATCAGAGAGCGGATCTCGACCCTGAAATCCTCGAAACGGTCGCTCCAGCGGATGCCGCCCCGGCTGACAGGACCCATGCGCAGATGGACGCCGCTGAGTCGGTAGTGGTGGACGAAAGCCTCGATACGGGGCTGGATGCCGTCGATCTTGCTGCGGATTTCGTCGGTATGGATCTTGAAGGCGATCGTCTCCCTGTCGAGGAAGAAGTTGGTCCGCACCATCCGTTTGACGATCTCATAGAGCATCCGGATGACGAGATCCTCGGTGATGTGGGTGATCGGATGCAGAAGCGCTTCGATCTGCTCTTCGCTCTTGGCTATTTCGCTCTTGCGCCGTTTGACGGAGGGGTTGAACTTCAGATAGAAGTAGGTCAGAAGCGCCTTGGTGATCCCGTGATGCTTGATCAGCACATCGGTGATCGTCACCCTGTTGAAGGAGAGAACCAGCTGGTTTTCGAAATCGATCAGGGCGTTGAGCAGTTCCAGCTCCCTGGGGGAGAGATTTTCCAGCAGCGTCAGTCCCAGCAGCGGCGTGTTGGGGAGTGTGGGATGGCAGAGCATCCTTTTGAGCAGATCGAGGATGTTGGCTTTGGCCCGCTTGATGTCTTCGACCTGCTCGTTGCCGATGCGGTAGCGGCTGACGTAGACTTTCTCTTTTTCGTAGGGGATGTCGTAGGAGATTTCGCTGTGGACCGTGAGGCCGATGTTTTTGAGCAGCGGCACGATCTGGGTGAGCATGAAGTGCTGCCTGCCGTAGATCTTCAGATAGAGTGTCCCTTTTTCGTCTTCGATGAATTCGGAGGCGAAAGGGTGGGTGGAGAGCTCTTTGGCGATCGGTTCGCTGAGTATCAGGTCGTCGTCGCGAAGTATCTGCAGACACGCCTGGGCGTAACGTTGTTCGAGATCCATAGTCTCTCCTTTTTACAATCCTTTGAAATAGTGGTTCACCGGTTTCGGCTCTCCCAGATAGAATCCCTGGGCATAGTCGATATCGAGCTGCCTGACCTTTTCGAGCACAGCCTTGGAGTGGACGAATTCGGCCACCGTCTCGAGCTGCGCGCCCCTGGCGAAGTCGACGATCGTGCGGACGACCAGTTCGGCGTGGGTGTTGTGGTCGACATCCTTGATCAGCGAGCCGTCGATTTTGATGACATCGATATCGAGCTGCAGGAGTTTTTCGAAGTTGGAGTATCCGCTGCCGAAATCGTCGATGGAGATCCGGCATCCGAACCGCTTGGCACGGCGTATGAAATCGGAGATGATTTCGTAGTCTTCGATCTCTTCCGTTTCGAGAATTTCGAAAACGATCCTGGAAGCGACCTCTTCGTAATCGGCCAAGAGCGCGAAGATTCGCTTCTGGTCGTGTACGCTGGTGATATCTTCCGCCGAGAGATTGACGCTGAAGGTCGCATCGGTTTTCCGGGCGACTTCGAGGGTTTTTTTCAAAATTCTCGTCGTGATGACACCGCTCAGTTTTGCCTGTTTGGCCGCTTCGATGAAGTAGTAGGGTGTGATCGTCTCCCCCTCTTTGATCTGAAGGCGAGCCAGCGCTTCGTATTTGAGCGTCTTGCCGCTTTCTAGATGGATGATCGGCTGGAAATAGGGTATGACGGCATTTTGGGAGATCGCCGTCTTGAGCTGTCTGAGCGCGTAGATGTTGCTGGCGATCGTTTCGGAGACGTCCATCGACGGATCGTAGATGGCGTAGCGTCTTCTTTTTGAGCTTTTGACCGATTTGAGGGCCATGTCGGCCGTCTCGAAGAGTTTTCCGGCCATGCTCGCACCGATGGAGACGGAGATGTCGATGGAGAGGGTATCGATATCGAACGTCTGCTCGTCGAACCTGCCCAGAATCGTTTCGATGACACCCTTCAACACCGCGGGATCCTCGCACTCGAAAAGAATGCCGAAATCGTCTCCACCCAGCCGGTAGAGGCGCGCTCCTATCTCTTTGGGCACCACCTCTTCGAGCAGCTGGGCGACAGCCTGGAGCAGATGGTCGCCTACCCGTGAACCGTAGAATTCGTTGATGTGCTTGAAACGGTCGATGTTGATCAGAATCAGCGCGGGGTGCTTCATCCCTCTTAGATGCTGCATATAGGCTTCGCGGTTGCCCAGACCCGTCAGATGGTCGGTGATGAGCGAACGCTGCAGCCTCTCCTGGGTCTTTTTGAGGCGGATATACTCCTTTTCGGAGTGGAAGACGAAATAGAGAACGACGGCGATCGTCATGAGGTAGAGAGCCAGCAGAAACTCTCCGATGCGGTTGATCTCCCCGATCTCCGCGGAGGACTCCCTGGAAAAGATCTCCATCGTCTGCCGGATCTCCTTCTGGATCGCCTGGTCGCGAATTTCGTCGAAAGCTTTGCTGAATTTTGGAAAGAGATCGACGAAGAGGCCCAGATGCAGAATCGATACTCTCAAAAGCCCCTTTTTCGGTCCCTCTTCGATCCGCTTCGCCAGCGATTCGAGCTCGCCTTTATAGCGGGCGAGCTCTTTTACCAGCGATTCGTCCATCGCGTTTTTGGCGAGAAAGAGGCTGGCGTTGATGCGCGAAAGGGTCAGAATGATCTGCCGCTCCGTCGGATCGTTGATATCGAAGAGGTTGTAGGCCTTCAGAGCCAGGGTCGGCAGGTAGATGCTGCTGTTTTTCAAGGATGCGTTGAGTGTCAGAAAGTTGTTGATCGTTTCGGTGAGTGCTTCGAAGTGGTGCTTGAGCCTCAGGAGAGACCGGTAGGTACCCATGTGGTATCTGTTTTTGAAGCTCGGTGTCTGAAGCAGCGCCTCGATATGGGTATGGATCTCGTCGATTTTCCTGTAGAAAAGGTCGTTGTTGTAGTAGACGAAATAGTTGGCCTCGAGAATCGTCCTCTGCAGGTCGATCAGATCGGCGTGGAGGGACTGCAGCTCCGTATTGACACGCTCGACACGCTCGAACCCCTCCCGCATCCTGTTTTGCTGGTAGAGGATGAGCCCCACCCCCAAAGCGGCGGCCAGCAGCGCGATGAGGACCTTGAAAACGAGGCGTCCCAACTCAGTCGCCCTCTTTGAGGATGGCCGGTTTCTCCCCGGTCAGGGTTTTCAGAAAGGCTTCGATCGCCCGGATTTCCGCTTTGCTCAACTCGAAACCGAGATTGTGGTAGGCCATCTTCTGCAGCGACTCCCTCAGCGTCGCCGCACTGCCGTCGTGGAAATAGGGGGCCGTCAGTTCGATGTTTCGGAGTGTCGGGACTTTGTAGACGTTTTTGTCCTTGGGGTCGTGGGTGATGTCGTAGCGGTCGGGCACACCCTCTTTCCATTTGTAGGGGATGATCAGCCCGAACTTCTGGAAACTGTTGCCGCCGATGTTGATGCCGTTGTGGCAGGTCACGCATCCGAGCATCTTGAAAAGGCGGTAACCCTCGGCTTCCTGTTTCGTGAGTTTCACCCCCTTTTCACGGCGCAGATAGCGGTCGAACTTGCAGTTGGGCGTATAGAGGGCCTTTTCGAACTCCGCGATGGCATCGAGCATGTCTTCATAGGAGGGTGGCCTTTTGTAAACCTCTTTGAAGGCCTGAGTGTAGTAGCCGTTGGAGGCGAGATACTTTTCGATCTCTTTGGGAACCATGTCCATCTCGACGGGATTGTGGATGGGACCGTTGGCCTGGTCTTTGAGGTCTTTGGCCCGTCCGTTCCAGAACTGCCTGAAGTTGAAATAGCTGTTGAAGACGGTCGGTGCGTTGACATTGCCCTTTTTGCCGTGTACGCCGATGGAGACGGGTCTGGGGTCGGCGCCGCCGTGGTCGAAGTCGTGGCAGCTGTGGCAGCTGACCGTTCCGTCGGAAGATATGCCAGGATCGAGAAAGAGCACTTTGCCCAGTTTCGCTTTGGCCCGGTCGTACTCCACATGCAGAGGTATCGGTTTGATCGGCTCTTCCGCCCACAGCGTCGAACCTATAAAGAGTGTCAGAACAAAAAAGATGTTGTTTATTATGGTTTTCGGGTGCATGGTAGATATTATATCATATCAACGTTACGTTATCTGGCCCGGTGGGCGAGATGGAGAAAGCGCTTGAGCGCCCTTTTTTCCCTCCATCCCATACGGTAATGGATCTTTTCGAGGTAGTTTTTGAGCTCTTCGACCCCTATGCCTCTGAGCTCCGCCTGCTGCAGGAGAATGCGGTGGGGGATCTTCTGGGGACGGGCGAAGAAGGCTTTCGTGATCCGCTCGAGCCGGCGGATATGGCGGGGATGGGCGCAGAGGCGGGCGAAGACGAAAGGCAGGGCCTCCTTTTTCCGCCACGCTTCGGCCAGGTCGAGCGCCTCGCCCGGGTGTTCGAGAAAGTAGCGAAGCGCCTTGTCGCCGATGATGACCTCCCCTTCCATCCCGAGAACCTTCGCCAGCATGTTGGAGGTGTCCGACTCCCTGTCCTGCCTGGAAAGACCGGGAAGCAGGAGCACGCTCTGCACCTCGCCGTCGGCGACGATGCCGAAATCGGTACATCGGCAGCCGCGGCTCTTGACGCTGGAGATGACGGCCGCGTCGATCCGGCGGGCGCGGAAAGCGCGGTTGATGTCGGCAGGAACCGAGCCCCGTTTCTGCCACGCCTTCTTCTCGATACTGTGGCGCAGATAGCGTTTGAGAAAGAGGTGGAAAGGCAGAAGATTGAGATACTCTATTTTTCCGAAAATCATAGCGCCATTATACCCACTGTCAGAGCCGCTGTGCTATAATCGGAGCCAAAAAGCAGAGGGATTTGTATGGTCAAAGTGGAATTTCTGGGACCGATCGGCAAAGAACCGATGGAGATCGAAGCCAAAACGCTCGCCGACGTCGCCGCGAGACTCAAAGAGGACCCCGAAGTGGCCAAATGGCTCGAACAGTCGGCCGTCGCCGTCAACGACACGATGGTCAAGAGTCTCGATATCCCGCTGAAGGAGGGAGACAGGGTTTCGCTCCTTCCTCCGGTATGCGGCGGGTGAGGCGATGCTGAAGATCTATCCCGGCCCTCTGCCCGTCTCCGAGCTTCTGAGCGAATGGTACGGCGCCCATTACGACGAAAACTACGGCGCCATGGTCAACTTCGTCGGCACCATCCGCGACGAAGGCGGCATCGACGCGCTCAGTTTCGACATCTATCTGCCGGTGCTGCAAAAGTGGTTCGACGGCTGGAAAGCGAAACTCGAATCCAAAGGAGCGCTCCTGATGATGGCCCACAGCGAGGGGGACGTGCCGGTCCACACCTCCTCCTTCGCCTGCGCCATTTTCAGCCCCAAGCGGCGCGTCGCGCTGGAGATGCTCGACGCGTTCGTCGAGGATTTCAAAGCCAACGCCCCGATCTGGAAATACGATGTCCGGGAGGGCAAACGCATCTACGCGGCCGACCGCTCCACCCCGATGGACGGAAGCGGCCTGCTGGCGGGGGACGGGTGAACGGGAAATGGTGAA
>NZ_JAOZOZ010000166.1 GCF_029933015.1 Hydrogenimonas sp.
CTGATCGAGCTGTTGATCGTACTGCTTCTGATGGGTATCGTCTACGCCATCGCTTTCAACACCGTCCTTCCGAAATCGACCAAAGGGGTACCCGAAAGCCTCTCTCTCAAAACCATCGACACGCTTTTCAAAAACTCGCCCCACTATCGCGCGAAGGATCTGATCCTCTACGGGCTGGCCAATGGCAAATGCTATCTGACAGGTGACGGGAAGATCGTCGCGACCGTCGATCTTCCCGAATCCGGAGAGGGGTATCGGCTCAATCCCGACGAGACGCTCCAGAGCATCGACTACCCCCACATCAAACTGGGCACCAGGGAATTCAAACCGGTTTTTTCCATCCACTGCAGGAGAGACGGGCTCTTCGAACCCCAGATCATCTTTTTCGATGAAAAGTGGCTCTATATCCACCCTTTCAACCCACCGAAGCTTTTCGACAACCCGGTGGACATGGTGGCCTACATCCGACAGAGCGACTATCTGCCCGACAAGGCGGGATATGCGCAGTAACCGGCCCGCTTTCACCCTTCTGGAGGTGCTTTTGAGCATCGTCATCCTCTTTACGATGGGACTGGCCCTGCTGAAATTCGACGGATGGATCAAGGAGGATCTTTTCAGGTACCGGCAGAAAGCGGTGCTGCTCTATCAGACGACACCCCTGCTTTATGCCAGCATCCAGCGCATCAGCCGGAAAAACGTCACCCTCTACGACACTGTCCGTTTTTCCAAACTCCGTGACGACGAACTCTTCTGGCTCAAAAGCCTCAAGGGAAAGGTGACGGTGGGAGAGGAGCAGAAAAAGACGCTCTTTCAAAGCGGTGAACTCGATCTGACCTACCGATACTATCCCGTGCGCCTGCAGCGGGGCGATACCGCCATCCCCTTCATCAGGATCCGACCATGATGCGTGCAAGGGGCTTCACCCTCGTGGAGATGCTGATCTCCATCCTGCTGACGGCCATCGTATTCACCTATCTCTACGCCACGCTCGACAGTGTCCGCGGCGACCACACCCGCTATACGCAATCGGTCGAAAGCGTCACGGGCAGCCAGCGGATCTACACCCTGCTGATGCAGGATATCACCCAGATGAGAAGCCCGGTAGAAATCGTCCACGAAGCGGGATACGACCGCATCGCTTTCAAAACCGACCATACGGTCTACGGGATTCCCCGTCCGTGGGTCCACTATTTCATCAGCCGCAACGAGGAAGCGCTCATCCGGATCGAATCCACCGCACCCGTCGACTTTTTCCGCAGCAACTACATAGGCGATACCAACGGTACCTACCTTTTCGCCGACAGGCTCGCCACAGGATGCAGCTCTCTGCGATTCACCCTCAGCGGTTCACGTATCAACATGCTCATCAGATGCAAAGGGACCACCCCCATCGTCGCGACCCTCTACAAAGGCGACCAATGAGGCGGGGTATCGTACTTTTCATCACTCTGGGCATCCTTCTCATGCTCAGCTCCGTCATTTTCCTTTTCCTCCGTCAAAGCGGCACCCTGAAAAAGAGCGTCCGCCAGAATATCGCCGTCATCCAGACAAATCTCATCCTCAGCGATCTGAGCGCCTACATCAAATCGCAGAAATTCTCCCAGGACGACATCTTTTACGGCTCCGGCATCCCCGTATCGCTCGACCTGGGGCCTGTCTCGGGATTTTTGACCATCGACTCGGCACAGACGAAGATCAACATCAACGCCATTCTCGCCGCCGTGCAGAAAGACCAGGCGGCCCTGGAGAGCTTTCTGAACTGGCTGGAACGGCAGCGTCTCAAAAATCCCCAACTGATGCTCGCACTGCTTCTGGACACCTACGATACCGACCTCTACGAAAGAGAGAGAGGAAGCGAAATAAAAATCGAAAAACCCTGGTTCCAAAACGGCACCATCCCCAACGCCCGTTCCCTCGAGACGATACTGCAAAGCTACAGAATCCTCAGCGGCGAGGGGAATCTCTCCATGGAAAACTGGGAGTCGATCTTCGGATACGACGGAGAGACGTTCGACCTCAACTACGCCACCCGCGAGCAGCTGCGGCTTCTTTACCCCGATTATCCCGACAGCGTAATCTCAAAGCTCTCCGCCCACGAAGAGCGTTACGAAAAACCCGATGAGATACCGATCGACGACGAGTACAAAATGACCCTGCTGGAACCCCATTTCGGCATTACACCGGTTCTGACAACGGCGGATATGCTCGTCTCCGTCGACTTCAACACTTCCCAGGAGTGCAGCGGTTCCATGGCCTTTCGGATGGGGATGAAAAAGAAAAAAATCACCCATCTTTCCCTCTCGCCGATCGTCTGCCCCTGAAATTTGGATATAATATCAATAAAAATTAAGGTTTGTATGCACGTCGCGATAGTTCGTATGACTGCGATGGGGGATGTCATCCATACGCTCGCAGCCATCCAATTCATCAAAGAAAAGAGACCCGATATAAAGATCACGTGGTTCGTGGAAGAGAAGTTTGCCGACATACTCGCCCACAATCCCGACATCGACAAAATCGTACCGCTCGATCTGCATGGGCTGAAGAGGGAGTTTTCCCTTCATGCGCTCCGTTCGATCTATGCCAGGATCAAATCGGCCGGACCGTTCGATCTCGTCATCGACGTGCAGGGACTGCTCAAATCGGCGATCGTCGCGAAAATCGCCGGAAGGCTCACGGCCGGCCTCGACAGCGATTCGGCGAGGGAGAGCGCCGCATCGATTTTCTACCGGCGAAAGTACAGGGTCGACTGTGCGGGCATCGCACCGATGCGCTTCGCCTCGCTGCTCGCCCAGGCACTCGACATCGAAATCACCGAAGCGATGATGCTCGCGAAAAAACCCTATCTTCATTACGACATCGAAAAGATCGACAAAAAGATCGACACCTTCTTTTCGGACGCGGAGAAAAACATCCTCGTCGTCACGGGCGCCAGCAACGCCAGCAAAACCTATCCATCCCAAAAGTGGATCGAAACCATAAACCTTCTGAAAGACTGCAACGTCCTGCTCATAGCCGGCAGCGACGCGGAACGGCAGGATGCTGAGAAAATCGAATCGGCCACCCACGCCCGGCTCCTTCCGAAAACGGATCTGGAAACCCTCAAATACATGGTCGAAAAATCGGATCTGCTCATCGGCGGCGACACGGGCCCCAGCCATATCGCCTGGGCCATGAACCGCCCCTCCGTGCTGCTTTTCGGTTCCACGCCGAAAACGATGATGATGGAAACCCCGATCAATGCGGCTGTCACCTCCGGAGCGAAGGTCCACCCCTGCCGCTTCGACAAAAGCGACCGCTCCATCGCCACGATCGACCCCC
>NZ_JAOZOZ010000167.1 GCF_029933015.1 Hydrogenimonas sp.
TCCGCCTCTTCGCGATGCTTGCACTTGATGCACTCGTAGACCTCTTTGCCGCGGAAGGTGCGTCGGGCCATCAGGTAGCCGCACTCGGGGCACTTTCTGTCGGTCGGTTCGAACTTGCTGACGAAGGTACATTTGGGATAGTTGCTGCAGCCGAAAAACTTGCCGCGTCTGGAGGTGCGCTCCAGGATTTCGCCGCCGCATTCGGGGCACTTGACCTCCAGGGATTTGGGCTTCTCCAGCGGGCGGGTGTTTTTGCATTTGGGGTAGGCGCTGCAGGCCAGGAAGGGGCCGCGGCGGCCCGTCTTGATCACCATCGGCGCGCCGCACTTGTCGCACACTTCGTCGGTGGTCTGGGGCTGGGCCTTCTCCTCCTCGCCCTCTTTGACGATATTTTCGGTGTACTTGCATTTGGGGTAGTTGCTGCAGGCGATGAAGTCGCCGTAGCGGCCGGATCGCAGCAGCAGTTCGCTGCCGCATTCGGGGCATTCGCGCCCGATCGGTTCGGCCTTTTTGAGACTCTTGATCTCCTTTTTCCCCTGCTCCACCTTCTCGATGAAGGGCTTGTAGAAATCGAGCAGCAGCTTCTGCCAGTCCACCTTTTTCTCGGCCACTTCGTCGAGCTTCTCCTCCATCTCCGCCGTGAAGTTGGAGTCGACGATCTCGGGGAAATGCTTCTCCAGGATCTCGATGACGGTGAAGGCGATGGGGGTGGGGATCAGCTGCCGCTTCTCGATCTTCAGATACTCCCGCGACACAAGCAGCGAGATGGTCGGCGCGTAGGTACTGGGGCGCCCGATGCCCAGGCTCTCGAGCTTCTTGATCAGGCTCGCTTCCGTATAGCGCGGCGGCGGCTCGGTGAAGTGCTGGTTGGCCGTCAGCTTCTCCAGCGGCACCTCTTCGCCCTCCTTCAGCTCCGGCAGCAGCTTGTCGCGATCGTCGTACCCCATGACGCGGTAGAAACCGTCGAAGACCAGTTTCCGGCCCGTCGCCTTGAAAACGCCGTGTTCGGAGGCGAAAAGGATGGTCTGCGACTCGAGAATCGCATCGCGCATCTGGCTGGCCAGGAAACGGTTGTAGATCAGTCTGTAGAGTTTCAGCTCGTCGGGGGCGAGGTACTTCGCCGCGATCTCGGGGGTGAAGTCCAGCCGCGTCGGACGGATCGCCTCGTGCGCCTCCTGGGCCCCTTTGGATTTGGAGCTGTAAAACTTCGGTTTGGGCGGCAGATACTTCTCGCCGTAGGTTTTCAGAATGGTCTCCCGCGCCGCTTCTCTGGCCTCTTTGGCGATGTTGAGCGAGTCGGTACGCATGTAGGTGATGACACCCATCTGCCCCTTGTCGGTCTTGACCCCCTCGTAGAGTTTCTGGGCGATCATCATCGTCTTTTTGGGCGAAAAGCTCAGCCGCCCCGAGGCGCTCTGCTGCAGCGTGGAGGTCATGAAAGGCGGCGGCGTGGAGCTTTTGCGCTGCTTTTTTTCGATGCTCTTGACCCGGTAGGTCTCCCCTTTGAGCGTCGCTTCGATCTCGTGGGCCTCGTCGCCCGTCTTGATCGTCATCTTCTCGATCTTCCTGCCCCGGTACTCCACCAGGCCCGCTTCGATCTCGGGTCTGAACACGGCGTCGATGCTCCAGTACTCGACCGGCTTGAAGGCCTGGATCTCCCGCTCGCGGTCGACGACGATCTTCAGCGCCGCCGACTGGACGCGCCCGGCGCTCAGGCCCTTCTGGATCTTGCTGGCCAGCAGCGGAGAGAGCTTGTAGCCCACGATCCGGTCCAGAAGCCGGCGCGCCTGCTGGGCGTTGACCTGGTCCATGTCGATCGTGCGGGGATTCTCCAGCGCGTGCTTGATGGCGCTCTTGGTGATCTCGTGAAAGACGATGCGCGGCAGCTCCTCGGGATCCTTGCCGATCGCCTTGGCGATATGGTAGCCGATCGCCTCCCCTTCGCGGTCCTCGTCGGTCGCGATGTAGATCTTCTCGCTCTTTTTCGCCAGATCCTTGATCTGCTTGACGATGGCGCTGTGGTCCTTGTCGACCCGATACTGCGGCTCGAACCGGTCATCCTCGATCTTGATGCCGAAGCTGTGTTTGGGAAGGTCGCGGATATGCCCCTTGGAGGCGACCACTTCGTAATCTTTTCCCAGAAAATTCTTGATGGTACGCGCTTTGGCGGGCGATTCGACGATGATGAGATTTTTCAATGTTACTTCCTATATAATGTATGCAGAAAATTGGTACGATGGCTGCAATTCTAACATAAAGCCATCTTAAACTCTTTTAAGAAAACGCCGATATAAAAGCAGATAAGCCACACAAAGGATTGTACCATGGCAGAATTCGGAGCGCTCAGTTCCCTGGGGGTGGGAAGCGGCGTCCTCACCTACGACGTCATCGACAAACTGCGGAAAGCCGATGAAAAGACCATCATCGAACCGATCGACAAGCGTATCGAAAAGATGGAGAAGCAGGAAGAGGAACTCAACACGCTCGTCACGAAAACCGCGGCACTCAAAAGCTCCATTCTCGATCTCTCCGACAGCGTCTTTCTGGCGAAACGCACCGTGGACATAAGTGGCGACGATATCGATATCACAGCAGAAGACGGTGTGCCCGTTCAGGAGATCGACATTACCGTCAACCAGCTGGCGAAAGCCAATATAGACCAGTCGAAAGGTTTCGCGACCAAAGAGACGATCGTCACAACAAGCGACACGACGATGACCATCTCCATCGACGGAAGCGATTTCACGCTCGACGTAGCCGCCGGTACGACCCTCGAAGAGCTGATGCAGCTCATCAACGACGAAACGAACGGCAAAGTCACCGCATCCATTTTCAACACCGGCGGAACGGATCCCTACTCTCTCATCATCAAATCCGCAGAAACAGGTGCCGCTCAAACCATCGGTTACAGTTTCGGCGGCGGCGATTTTCTCAGCATGACGAATGTCCAGGCTCCCCAGGATGCGGAGTTCGTTTTCAACGGCATCTCGATCACCCGTTCATCCAATCTGGTCGATGATCTTGTCTATGGCATGACACTGACCCTCAAACAGGCCGATCCTTCCGCTTCAAACCACGTATCGATCAAACAGGACAACGAAGCCATCGCGGAATCCGTCCAGGCGTTCGTGGATGCCTACAACGACTTCATGACGGAGATCACGACGGCGACGAAATACAACAAAGAGACCAAAACGGTCGGTATCTTCCAAGGTGAGGGAACCATCAACGGCCTGAAATACGGCGTCAACAATATCGTGCTGGGAATGACACCCGACGGAGGTCTGCCTGATATCGGCATTACCGTCGACAGAAA
>NZ_JAOZOZ010000046.1 GCF_029933015.1 Hydrogenimonas sp.
ATCTTCGAACAGTCGCAGAAGCGGGTTGGAGACAGGATCGATCGAAAGAAGGTACAGAAAAGAGGCGAAAGTCGCAAAAAAGATGCGCCAGGTGCGTACCTTCCATGCCGCCACCGCCAGCAGAAGAACGAGAAGACCCGGCGGAAGCAGCAGGGAGGTCAGGATTTTGGATACGACATAGATCAATAGAGCGTGACACCCTTTTCGCCGAGTTTCAGCTCACCGATGAGGTAGCCGTCGCTTTTCGCGAGCACGTCGTCGACATTTTCGGGACTGACGACGAGCACCATGCCGACCCCCATGTTGAAGGTGCGGAACATCTCCTCCTTGGCCACGTGGCGGCCGATGAGGTCGAAAATGGGAAGGGTTCTGATCTTTTTGGCCTCGATGACGGCGTGCATGTTGTCCGGGAGCACGCGGGGGAGGTTCTCCACCAGTCCGCCGCCGGTGATGTGGGCCAGGGCGTTGATCTTATCTTTGAGAGCTTTGAATGTCTTCACGTAGATGCGTGTCGGCGTCAGAAGCGTCTCGATGAGCGGCTTGCCCTCGAACTCGTCGTCGAACTTCATTCCCAGCTTTTCGAAGAGCAGTTTGCGCACCAGCGAGAAGCCGTTGGAGTGGATGCCGCTGCTGGGGAGCGCCACGAGCAGGTCGCCCTCCTTGACGTGTTCGAGACGGTTCATTTCGCTCTTTTCGGCGATTCCGACCGCGAAACCTGCCAGGTCGAAGTCCTTTTCGCTGTACATCCCGGGCATCTCCGCCGTTTCGCCGCCGATCAGGGCGCATTCGCTCTGGCGGCACCCTTCGGCGATTCCCTCGACGACCGCTTTGGCGTCCTCGACGTCGAGCCTGCCGGTGGCGTAGTAGTCGAGGAAGAAGAGGGGGGTGCCGAAGTTGCAGATGAGGTCGTTGACGCACATCGCGACCAGGTCGATGCCGACCGTATCGAGTTTCCCGCTCTCGATCGCCAGCTTCAGTTTGGTGCCGACACCGTCGGTGGCCGCGAGCATGACGGGCTCTTCGTAGCCGCCGGGCAGGGCGTAGGCGCCGGCGAAGGAGCCGATCCCGCCGATGACGTTCTTGTCGAACGTCGATTTGACCGCCGGTTTGATCGCTTCGACGAAAGCGTTGCCGGCATCGATGTCGACACCGGCGTCTTTATAGCTGACCCGATCACTCATTGGAACTGTCTTTGTTCCAGTCGCAGGGGCCGAAAACCTTGGTGAAGAACCAGAGGGAAGGGCAGAAGTTGGTGAAAGCCCAGACCAGCATCATGAGCATGATGAAGACCTGCAGGGCCACGCCGATTTTGAGAAAGAGAGCGTTGCCCGCCGCTCCCTGGGCCAGGAACATCAGCGCGATGCCCAGCATGATCGCCGTCAATATCCGTTGAATTCTTTCAGCACACATGGTCGTCCTCCATTATTTATGAAAATTGCGAAATTATATCACATTAACGGGACGCGAGGTGCTTTTGGATCGAGGCGATTTTCTGTTTCATCCGTCCCGACTTTCCCTTTCGGATGTCCATTTTGATCGTCGTGTAGACCCTGTTGCAATCGGGCTCGAGGACGGAGTAGGCCAGATCGATGACCCGGGTCGCCTCTTCGACGGTCTCGCATTCGAAGATCGTCCCCATCGGTGTCAGCTGAAAGTCGATCCCCTTCTCTTCGAACACCTTCATGATGCGGCTGACATAGGCGCTGACACTCTCTCCTTTGTCCGTCGGGAACATGGCGAATTCCACCAGTGCACTCATATTGGCTCCTTAGCTTTTTTGGAGTATTATAATCAATCTTTTTATTCGGGTGAGTTGAATCCATGATCAAACACAGCGGCAAAGTGCAGTTTCTCTTCTGGCTCTTCTCCTTCGCCGTCATGCTCTATATCTGGATCGTCTGGACGGCCGTGCAGACCTTCGTGCTGGTCGAAGGCCCTCTGGAGGAGCTGCCCCAGGAGAAGATCGCGCTCATTTTCATTCTCTACGGCCTTCTGGCGCTCAGTACGTTGGCGGGTACCGTCATCTCCATCTTCATCGGCAACAGACGCTACACCAACCGTTTCGGGGCGATGTTTCTGATCATTTTCATAACCTTTCTCGCCGGCAAAAGCATTTTTGGTTAAAAACGCTTTAAAGCGATTTTGATACAATCGTCGCAATTCAATATCTGGAGCGCAATATGTGGTTGACTCAGGGAGTCGTCGATATCGTAAAGAACGAGTACAGAGTGAAAGAGAAGCTCTTCGATCAGGATGGCGTGGCGGTTTTCGATTCGGGATATTTCGGAAAGATTCTGGTGGAGGACGATCGGGCGCTCTACTGCGAGCACGACAGCGCGATGCGTCACGAGGCGATGGTTCACACGGCGATGTGTACCCACGAAGAGCCAAAAAGGGTCCTCGTCGTCGACGGCGGTGACGGCGCCGCCGCGGCGGAACTCCTGAAGCACAAGGATGTGTCGATCGACGTGATCGAGCGGGATGCCGACATCGTCGACGCGGCGAAAGCCTTCGGCCGCTACACGGAAGCGCTGGAGAGTCCGCGCGTGAACCTCGAAGTGTGCGATACGCTGGCTTTTCTGGCCGACGCGGAGGAGGGGAGTTACGACATCCTCTTTTTCAACCGTTTCGACGAGCTCTATCTCGACGACAGAGCGGTCATGGCCCATGTCGTTAGAGTACTGACGGAAAAAGGGCTCGTGGTCATGGACGCCTCCAGCCAGCTCTTCGATATGGCGGGGCACAAAGCGGTACTCGCCGCGCTCTGCGGCGAGTTCAAGATCGTCATGCCTTTCCGTTACACCTCGATGGTGCGCACGGGCGGGGAGCAGTGGTTCGCGATGGGAAGCAGGTTTTTCCATCCTACGGCCGACATCAACCTGCAGCGGGCCGATCTGACCGACGGATACACCTGGTACAACAGCGATCTGCACATCGCCCAGTTCGCCCTGCCCACCGCCACGTTCGATCTGCTCAAAGAGTATGTAAAGCGCTGAGATGGCATTCAGATACGCCGTCGCCCTCACGGGGGGCATCGCCAGCGGAAAGTCGACCGTCTGTAATCTTCTGAAACTCTACGGACTGCGTATCATCGACGCCGATGCGATCGCCAGGGATCTGATCGACAAAGAGGCGTCGGCCATCGCCGAAATGTTCGGCGAAAGGTATGTCAAAGAGGGAAAAGTGGACCGCAAAGCGCTGGGTCGGCTCATCTTCGGCGACGAAGGGGCCCGAAGGGAGCTCGAACGCTTTTTGCATCCGAAAATCCGGGAGGAGATCGTCCGCCAGAGCGAGGAGCAGGACCGCCTCAAAGGGCCCTACATCGTCGATATCCCTCTCTTTTTCGAAACGGAGCACTATCCCATCGAGGATGTGATCGTCGTCTACGCGCCCAGAGAGGTGCAGAAACGCCGGCTGATCGAACGGGAGGGATTGAGCGAAGAGGAGGCCGAGGCGCGTCTGAACGCCCAGCTCGACATCGAAGAGAAGCGAAGGCGGGCGACCTGGGTCATCGACAACAGCGGCAACCTTAAAGATCTGCAGCGCGAAACGGAGCGCGTCTTCAACGAAATCACCAAATCACGGTAATCAAACTAATAACACCACTTAATATAAGCGGCCTTTAAGGTATGGTATAATTCCGCAGTTTTTTCGCATAGGTTAACGAAAAGTAAACAGGAGTTCCCATGACGGTCGGCAAATATTCCGCGAGCGGAAACGATTTTGTCATTTTCCATACCTTTGTCAAAGTTGACAGAAGCGCTCTTGCCGAAAAACTTTGCCATCGTCAGGAGGGTGTGGGTGCCGACGGACTCATCGTACTGCTTCCCCATACGCGCCACGATTTCGAGTGGCAGTTTTACAATGCCGACGGCAGTGAAGCCGCCATGTGCGGCAACGGAAGCAGGGCGGCGGCACTTTACGCCTTTTCCCACGGACTCGCGAAATCGACGATGAGCTTTCTGACCGGCGCGGGTGTCATCGAAGCGTCGGTCGAGGGTGACACGGTGACAAGCGAGTTGACACCTCCTGTCATTCAGCAAAAAGAGATCGAAGCGTATGGACGCCGGTGGTGGCTCATAGATACCGGCGTGCCGCACCTGGTGGCGCTGCAGGAGAGCGTGGAAAACTTCGACCTTAAGAAGGCGAGGGCGCTGCGCGAGCGATACGACGCCAATGTCAACATCGCCGCCATCGAGGATGGCCTGCTGCGTGTGCGCACCTACGAAAGAGGCGTCGAGGACGAAACGCTCGCCTGCGGGACCGGTATGGCCGCCTGTTTCCATAGGGCCCACCTGGAGGGAAAAGTTCCCGAAAAGATGGTCGTGGTGCCCACCGGCGGCGAAAAGCTGGAGCTGGCCGTCAAGGGGAAGACCCTGACACTCAAAGGGGCGGTCCGCCATACGTTCGACGCCCATCTGAACGACAAGATATTGGAGAAATAAGATTTGAAACGACTGTTGACCGGATTTCTGCTCGCATCGGCACTGCTCTTTGCCGACGGGCCTAGATCCTTTCCGAAAGAGTATTACACGATCAAGAACCCGCAGAAGCAGAAGGAGGAGTTCGTCAAGATCCTCTACCCGCTGATTCTCAAAGCCGAAGAGAGGATCGAAAAAGAGCGTGGCTTCGCCCAGGCCTTTTTCGCCAAACTGGAGCGGGGAGAGATCGTGACACCGGCCGAGCAGGAGAGGCTCAAGGCCCTGGCGAAAAAGTACCGGATCAAGAAACTCTACGACAAAGAGGAGTATCTCAAGCGCATCGACACGATCCCCGTCTCTTTGGTACTGGCCCAGGCTTCGATCGAGAGCAACTGGGGCAAAAGCCGCTTCGCGAAGGAGGCCAACAACCTCTTTGGCGAATGGACGTGGGGCAAAAAGGGCATCGTCCCCAAAAACAGGGAACCGGGCAAGAGACACAAGATCCGCATCTTCGACTCTCTCGAAGCGTCGGTGGCCTCCTACATGAAAAACCTCAACCGCCACTGGGCCTACGAAGAGTTTAGAAAAGCCCGCTATCTCGCCAGAAAGAGCGGCAAACCTTTCGACGGCTTCGTCGCCGCCAATTATCTTACACGCTACTCCGAACTGCGGGAGAAGTACAACGAAATGGTCAAGGAGAGGATCGCCAAAAACGACTTCAATCTCTACGACAACGCCGACGCCGCGCCTCTGCGAAAGGGTGGCGAAATGGCGATGCTTTCCAAACGCCTCTATCTAACGCAGCAATTTTAAAGTCAAGTCGATGAAATATTTTGCGCCGGAGCCCCGGCGCAACCCAATGACCGATGACAGCGTGCGAAGCACGCGAAACGACCAATGCCGAAGCGGGCCTACAGGCCCGCTTCTTTGATCGCTTCCGCCTGGTAGTGGGCGATCAGGGGTTCGATGATCTCGTCGAGCAGACCCCCTTCCATGATTTCGTTCAGGCGATAGAGGGTCAGGCCGATACGGTGGTCGGTGATGCGGTTCTGGGGGTAGTTGTAGGTGCGGATGCGTTCGCTTCTGTCTCCGGAGCCGACCTGCGCTTTCCGGTCGGCACTGGAGGCTGCGAGCTGCTCCTGCAGGTACTTTTCGTAGACACGCGCTTTGAGGATCTTGAGCGCCTTTTCCTTGTTCTTGTGCTGGGACTTCTCGTCCTGCATCGCGACGACGATGCCGGTGGGGATGTGGGTGATGCGCACGGCCGAATCGGTGGTGTTGACCGACTGCCCCCCGCAGCCGCTGGAGCGGTAGACGTCGATCTTCAGATCGTTCGGGTTGATCTGCACGTCCACATCCTCCACTTCCGGCAACACGGCGACCGTGACGGCGGAGGTGTGGATGCGCCCCTGCGACTCGGTGGCCGGGACACGCTGGACCCGGTGGGTTCCCGCTTCGTATTTGAGACGGCTGTAGACCTTCTCCCCCTTGATCAGCGCCACGATCTCCTTGTAGCCCCCCGCCTCGCTCTCGCTGGAGCTCTCGATCACGATTTTCCAGCCCTTGTTTTCCGCGTAACGGACGTAGGCCTTGAAAAGATCGCCCACGAAAAGGGCCGCTTCGTCTCCGCCGGTACCGGCGCGGATTTCGAGATAGATGTTTTTGTCGTCGTTGGGGTCTTTGGGGATCAGCAGCAGCTTGATCTCGTCGTTCATCTTCTCAAGCTGGGGTTCGAGCTCTTTGAGCTCCTCGGCCGCCAGCTCCCCCAGTTCGGGATCGGAGAGCAACGACCTGTTCTCCTCGATCGCTTCGACCGTGGCGATGTAGGCTTTGGCCTTCTCCACGAGGGGCTCGAGCTCCGACTGCTCTTTCGAGAGTTCGGTCATTTTCTTGATATCGCTGGTGATGTCGGGAGAGCTGAGAAGCGTCGTGATTTCGTTGTAGCGGTCTATGAAGGGCTGGAGTTTTTCTTTAAGCATCGGGATGACTCAGGCGCGCGGGTTACGCGGCGCTGAGTGCATTGACTTTGGATTGGAGGCGGCTCACTTTGCGGGCGGCGGTATTTTTCTTCAGAATACCTTTGCTGACATACTTGTGAAGTTCGCGGTTGGCGATCTTCATCGCTGCCGCGGCGGCCTCTTTGTCACCCGCCTCGACGGCTGCGAGAACGGCTTTCGTGATGTTTTTGATACGTGTTTTGTAGTAGCGGTTGCGGGCTGTACGCTTCGCGGTTTGACGAATACGTTTGATTGCCGATTTATGATGTGCCATGTGGTATAATCCTTGTCATTAGAAAATTTTGGGGAATCATAGCTTAAAATTTATTAAATTTAAATTAAATGTAAGATTTCTGAAGAGGGAGAATTTTGCTTATGAAACTTTTCGGCACCGACGGCGTCCGCGGTATGGCGGGCAGGGATCTCGACGCGTTCGTCGCGATGAAGCTCGCGATGGCGGCGGGCATCTACTTTAGAAAGACGGCCAAGACCAACAAGATCCTGGTGGGCAAAGATACGCGCCGAAGCGGCTATATGATCGAAAACGCCCTGGTGAGCGGCCTGACGGCCGTGGGCTACAACGTGATCCAGATCGGCCCCATGCCGACACCCGCCATCGCCTTTCTGACGGAAAACATGCGGTGTGACGCCGGGATCATGATCAGCGCCAGCCACAACCCCTACGAAGACAACGGGATCAAGTTTTTCGATCTGCACGGCGACAAACTGAACGAGAAGGACGAGGCGGCGATCGAGAAGATCTTCTTCGATACCGAACTGATGATCCACGAGCAGAAGACGGGCAAGGAGATCGGCTCCTCCAAGCGGATCGACGACGTGATCGGGCGCTACATCGTGCAGCTGAAAAACTCCTTTCCCACCGATCTGACTCTCAACGACGTCCGTGTCGTGCTCGATACGGCCAACGGCGCCGCCTACAAAGTGGCTCCCACTGTCTTCGAGGAGCTTGGGGCGGAAGTGATCGTCATCAACGACAAGCCCAACGGCTACAATATCAACGACAACTGCGGCGCGATGCATCCGGAGGCGCTGAGCGAAAAGGTCAGAGAGTACCGCGCCGACATCGGGTTCGCTTTCGACGGAGACGCCGATCGCCTGGTGGTCGTCGACGAGAGGGGCAACCAGGTCGACGGGGACAAGCTCATCGGAGCCCTGGCTCTTTTTATGAAAAAGAACGGACGCCTCAAGAACGACTGTGTCGTCGCGACGGTCATGAGCAACCAAGGGTTCGAGGATTTTCTGAAAAAGCACGGCATCGGACTGATCCGCTCCAACGTCGGTGACAAATACGTGCTCGAAGAGATGCAAAAAAACGGCTGCGTGCTGGGCGGCGAGCAGAGCGGCCATGTCATCTTCAGCGAGTACGCCAAAACGGGCGACGGACTGGTCACGGCGCTTCAGACGATCGCACTGATACTGCGCAGCGGGAAAAAGGCGAGCGAAGTGCTCAACCCGTTCGAACTCTACCCCCAGAAGCTGGTCAATCTCAAAGTGGGCGAGAAAAAACCGCTCGATTCCATCGAAGGGCTGAAGGAGAAAGAGGCTGCCATCAAAGCCGACGGCCTCAGATCTCTGATCCGATACAGCGGCACCGAAAACAAACTCCGCATCCTGCTCGAAGGCAAAAGCGCCAAAAAGATCGAAACCTGGATGGAGGATCTGGAGAAGTTTTTCAAAAAAGCGCTCAATGCATAGATCGCTCAATGCATAGATCGTGGCTCGTCTTTCTGCTCGCGCTCGCGGGCATCTATCTGATCGATCAGAGCATCAAGTCGATCTTCCTGGCCGGCTGGCGATGGGAGAGCGACTGTGTCTCGCTGACGCTCGTCTACAACCGGGGCGTCGCCTTTTCGATGTTCGCCTTTCTGGGACCCTGGCTCAAATGGATCCAGCTCCTTCTGCTGGCCGGGGTTTTGGGATATGTGCTGCACGGCGGCCATCTGAAGCGCTACAGCCTGCCTCTGGGGATACTCTTCGGGGCGGGACTCTCCAACATCGCCGACAGATTCGTGCACGGGGGCGTGGTCGACTATGTGGCGTGGCACTGCGGATTCGACTTCGCCGTCTTCAATTTCGCGGACGTGATGATCGATCTGGCCGTTGTTTGGATCTTGTTTCTAAATTTAAGAAATAATTAAAGTTCATTTTGTATAATTCCGTCACAAAATCTACAGCTCGATCCTTTTTTATGGAAAACGAGCAGATTTTCTGGTAAACTTACCGCATTGGATGGTCGCGTAGCTCAGTTGGTAGAGCACTACCTTGACATGGTAGTGGTCACAGGTTCAAGTCCTGTCGTGGCCACCATTTCTCTTCAATTTCTCTTCAAAATCCCGAAAAAACGCAACTTAAACCTTTTTTTATATTTCTTTCCTGTATAATACGTCTAATTTATCCATAAATTTTGTACAAGGAACTGCTTGGAAGAGAAAGAGATTATTGCCTACAAAGACAAAAACGGGCAGATTATAGACACCCAGACGGCTGCGGAGCTCGACTGCAGCGATTGTGAACCCATCTATTTCGACAACTCCCCCGAAGCACTCGAAGTGATCCGCCACTCCACGGCCCACCTGATGGCGCAGGCGATCAAACAGCTCTACCCCGAAGCGAAATTTTTCGTCGGTCCCGTCGTCGACGAGGGATTCTATTACGATTTCCGTATCGACGAGAAGATCGGCGACAAGGATCTCAAGAAGATCGAAAAGACGATGCAGAAGCTCGCCAACAAGAAGATCGATATCGAGCGCTACTGCATCCCCAGGAGCGAAGCGGAGAAGAAGTTCGCCGGGGACGACCTGAAGCAGGAGGTGATGAAGCGGATCGAAGACGACCGCCTGTGCATCTACCGCCAGGGCGATTTCGAAGACCTCTGCCGCGGCCCCCATGTCCCCAACACGAAGTTTCTGCGCAACTTCAAGCTGACACGCGTCGCGGGGGCCTATCTGGGCGGCGACGAGACCAAAGAGATGCTCACGCGCATCTATGGCATCGCGTTCGCCGACAAGGAGAGCCTCAAAGAGTATCTGGCGATGATCGAAGAGGCGAAGAAGCGCGATCACCGCAAGCTGGGCACGGAGCTGGGGCTCTTCATGTTCAACGAAGAGGCGGGTGCGGGGCTTCCCTTCTGGATGCCCAAAGGGGCGCGCCTGAGAGGGCGTCTCGAGCAGATTCTCTGGAGAGCCCACCGACGCCGGGGCTACGAGCCGGTCCGCGGCCCCGAAATCCTCAAAGCCGACATGTGGCGCACCAGCGGCCACTACGCCTGCTACGGGGAAAACATGTATCTGACCGAGATCGACGGGCAGGAGTACGGCATCAAGCCGATGAACTGCATCGGCCATATCCTGATCTACAAGAGGGATATCCACAGCTACCGCGAACTTCCCCTCAAATATTTCGAATACGGCGTGGTCCACCGCCACGAGCAGAGCGGCGTGCTCCACGGTCTTTTGAGGGTGCGCGAGTTCACCCAGGACGACGCCCACATCTTCTGTACCCCCGCGCAGATCAAGCCGGTCGTCATCGACGTGCTGGAGTTCGTCGACCGGGTCATGAAGATTTTCGGGTTCGAGTACGAGATGGAGATCTCCACGAAACCAGAAAAGGCGATCGGCGACGACGCCATCTGGGAGACCGCGACCACGGCGCTCAAAGAGGCGCTGGATGAGAACGGCTTCGAATACGGCATCGACGAGGGCGGCGGCGCCTTCTACGGGCCGAAGATCGACATCAAGATCACCGACGCGCTGAGACGCAAGTGGCAGTGCGGCACGATCCAGGTCGACTTCAACCTTCCCGAGCGGTTCGAGATGGAGTATATCGACGAGGACAACGAGCGCAAGCGCCCCGTCATGATCCACCGGGCGATTTTGGGAAGCTTCGAGCGCTTCATCGCGATTTTGACGGAGCATTTCGCCGGGGAGTTCCCGATGTTCATCGCGCCGACGCAGGTGATTTTCGTGCCGATCGCCAAGGACCATACGGCCTACGCGAAAGAGCTGGCCTCCGAACTGGCGGAGTTCGATATCGATTGCGAGATCGACGATCGCAACGAATCCCTCGCCAAGCGGGTGCGCATGGCCGAAAAACAGAAGGTGCCGATGATCGCCATCATCGGCGACGAAGAGGTCAAAAACCGCAAAGTGGCGGTGAGAGACCGAAGAAAACGCGAACAGTACGACCTGGACGCGGAAGAATTTATCCAACTCATCAAGGAGCAGACAAGTGAGGTCAGAATTTGAGTAAGAAGAACGATGTGATCATGAACGACGATATCAGAGCCCGTGAGGTTCGCCTGGTAGGCGATGATGGTACGCAGTACGGCGTGGTGAGCCGCGACGAGGCGCTGAACAAGGCGGCCGACATGGGGCTCGACCTCGTTCTGATCGCTCCGCAGGCCAACCCTCCGGTCGCCAAGATCATGGACTACGGCAAGTTCAAGTATCAGCAGGAGAAGAAGAAGAAAGAGGCGAAGAAGAAGCAGAAGCAGATCGAAGTCAAAGAGATCAAGCTCTCCGTCAAGATCGCCCAGAACGACATCAACTACAAAGTCAAGCACGCCAGAGAGTTTCTGGAGCAGGGCAAGCATGTCAAGTTCCGCGTCTTCCTGCGGGGCCGCGAGATGGCCAATCCCGAAGCGGGTGTCGAAGTGCTCAAATCGGTCTGGCCGATGGTCGAGGATATCGCCGAGCTCGAAAAGGGTCCCTTTCACGAAGGGCGCTACATCAACATGTACGTCGTCCCGAAAAAAGAGAAACCCGGGAAAAAATAGGGCGATCCCTTTCTCCCCCGGTACCCCGCGTCTTCGTGACGCGGTCCGTGCCATTTTGAATCCATCGCTTTTTTCGCTATAATTACGCCCCATTTTGCATACGGATTTTCCGTGTCGATCTTACAAAGGAGAAGTTCATGCCCAAAATGAAGACGGTACGCGGCGCTGCGAAGCGCTTCAAGGTCAAGAAAAGCGGCAAAATCAAACGCGGAAGCGCGTTTCGAAGCCACATCCTGACCAAAATGAGCCAGAAGCGCAAACGCCGACTCCGCAACGCCCAGTACGTTGCCGACGTCGATGCAGCACGTGTCAAAAACATGCTCGGAATGAAATAGTTCCAGACCCAAGCCAGTCGTTCCCCTCGCAAAAGAGGGCAAGTCCGGTCCATCCGGCACCGAAACATCACAAAGATGCCAAGGTAAAGAAAGGAAAAAGATATGCCACGAGTCAAAACAGGAGTCGTACGCCGACGCCGACACAAAAAGATTCTGAAGCTTGCCAAAGGCTTCTACAGCGGACGAAGAAAACACTTCAGAAAAGCGAAAGAGCAGGTCGAGCGAAGCCTCGTCTACGCCTACCGCGACAGAAAACAGAAAAAACGCGAATTCAGAAAACTCTGGATCATCCGTATCAACGCAGCGTGCCGTCTGAACGATATGAACTACTCCACTTTCATGCACGGGCTCAAAAAAGCCGGTATCGAGCTCGATCGCAAGATCCTCGCCGATATGGCCATGAACAACCCGGCAGCATTCGCAAAAATCGTCGAGCAGTCCAAAGCCGCTCTGGCGTAACCCGCGCTTTGCCGTCTCTTTGAGGCGGCGTTATCTCTCTTCAATTTCAAATAAATATCAACTTTTCGATATAATATTTATCTTAAATTTCTCTGTTCTCATCTCAGGTCGGTGTAAAAAACTTGAAAGCATTGGACCTGATGCTGTGAAAAATGTGAAAAAATCGAATTGGAAATAACTATCACATGAAAATACTTATTACAGGAACCGCAGGTTTCATCGGCTTCCACCTGGCCCAACGCCTTCTCGAGCGCGGCGACGAGATCGTGGGCCTCGACAATATCAACGACTACTACGACCAGCGGGTCAAATACGGCAGGCTCGAGCAGACTGGCATCGAAGGAGGCGCCGG
>NZ_JAOZOZ010000168.1 GCF_029933015.1 Hydrogenimonas sp.
GAGTGTTGAGTGTTGAGTGTTGAGTGTTGAGTGTTGAGTGTTGAGTGTTGAGAAAATGTGATGCGGATTTGTTGAAAAGAAGCTGAAGGTTTAAAAAGATCCCCCCGGAAGGGGGAAGAAAAGTGAATTACTTGTCCCGGATGCCGAGAGCGGAAATGAGCTGGGTATAGCGATCGTAATCTTTTCTTTTGAGATATCGAAGAAGACGTTTGCGCTGTCCGACCAGTTTCAGAAGACCCAGTCGTGAAGAGTGGTCTTTTTTGTTCTCTTTGAGGTGTTCTGTCAGGTACTTGATGCGCTCCGTCAAAAGTGCGACCTGTACTTCCGGAGAACCCGTATCGTTCTCACCGCGTCCGAATTGTTTGATGATTTCAAGCTTTTTAGCCGAATCCAAAGCCATTTCTGACCTCCTGATTGGTTTTTTCTCCCATATGGTACTCCGTGAGCGCATATAAAGAGTGCGCAATTATACACAACGATCCTTAAAAAAGCAAAGATTTACATAATTTAGATTAGAATTGAACCAACATTACATAGGGGGAACTATGTTACTGACCCGAGCGAGCGAATACGCCCTTCTCTCTCTGGCACTGATAGGCGAGAGCGGAGAGCCCAAAGATGTCGATACCCTGTCCAGACAGCTCGACATATCCAAAAGTTTTCTGGCGAAAATCCTGCAGAATCTCGCCAAAGCCGGCATACTCGTCTCCTACAAAGGAGCCAAAGGCGGTTTCGCGCTCAAGAAAAAGTTCGAAGAGATCTCCATTATGGAAGTGATCGAAGCGGCCGAGGGAAAACCGCCGTCTGTCTTCGAATGCTCTCCGGCCAAAGAGTGCTGTCCCAGCGAACGGGCCGGATCGTGCATCATCTGGCCCTTTCTGCACCGTCTGCAGAACAAGATCGACGGGTTTTTGGAAAACCTGACGCTCAAAGACATCCTCGAAAGATAGATCTTCCGGTGAAAAAAGGCGATCCGATTGGCTAAAGCGACCCGCACCCGACTTCTTCAGCGTGCCATGCCGTTTCTCGAAACCATCGCGAGTGCCAAAGATCTGACCATCGTCGGCATGATCGTCGCCATCATGGCGATCATCATCGTCCCGCTTCCCAGCCCCGTGCTGGACTTTTTCCTGACGGTCTCCATCGCCATCTCGGTCCTGATGATCCTGATCTCGGTCTTCATCGAGAAACCTACCGACTTCACGACTTTTCCGACGATGATTTTGCTCATCACGCTCTACCGCCTCTCGCTCAATATCGCGACGACGCGTATGATCCTGAGCAAGGGCCACGAAGGGCCCGAAGCGGTCAGCGACATCATCACCAGTTTCGGCGATTTCGTCGTCGGGGGCAACTACGTCATCGGTATCATCGTCTTTTCCATCATCGTCATCATCAACTTCATCGTCGTCACCAAGGGCGCCACCCGCGTCGCCGAAGTGGCCGCCCGCTTCACCCTCGATGCGATGCCGGGCAAGCAGATGGCGATCGACGCCGACCTCAACGCCGGGCTCATCGACGAGAACGAAGCGAAAAAACGGCGTGCCGAGATACTTCAGGAGGCCAGCTTCTACGGGGCGATGGACGGTTCGAGCAAGTTCGTCAAGGGTGACGCCATCGCCGGCATCATCATCACGATCATCAACATCATCGGCGGATTTCTGATCGGAATGTTCCAGCACGACATGTCCCTGGCCGACGCCGCCTCGACCTTCACGCTGCTGACCATCGGCGACGGCCTGGTTTCCCAGATCCCCGCCCTCATCGTCTCCACCGCCACCGGTATCATCATCACACGCGCCAGCAAGGACGAAGAGAAGAACTTCGCCGAAGGGGCGATCAACCAGCTCATCAAGGAGTACAAAACCCTCTTCATCGTCGGATTCATCCTGCTGCTCTTCGCCCTGGTACCCGGCCTGCCCACGATCCCTCTGACTTTCGTGGGGCTTCTTTTCCTGGGGCTTGGCTACCTGATCCGCAAACAGGGGATGGAGGAGTCGATCCTGGGGCCGGAGACCGGAGCGACCGCCTCCGCGGAGGAGGAAGCCCCCTCTCCGACCCACAAACCGCCCACGAAAGAGGAGGAGGAAGCGGCTCTGGAGGACATCCTCAAAGTCGAGATGCTCGAACTGGACCTGGGATACCAGCTCATCAAACTGGCCGATACCAGCCGCGGCGGCGACCTGCTGGAGCGGATCCGTTCCATGCGGCGCAAGATCGCCGCCGACTACGGTTTTTTGATGCCGCAGGTGCGCATCCGCGACAATCTCCAACTGCCGCCCAACATGTACCAGATCCTTCTCAAAGGGGTCGAGATCGGCAGCGGCGAAGTCTACGCCGACAAGTTCCTGGCCATGAACAGCGGCATGGCGACCGAGGAGATCGAGGGCATCCACACCAAAGAGCCCGCCTTCGGACTCGACGCGATCTGGATCGACGCCGACAAGAAGGAGGAGGCGATCATCAAGGGCTACACCGTCATCGACCCCGCCACCGTCATCTCCACCCACATGAGCGAACTGGTGAAAAAACACGCCGAAGACCTGCTGACGCGTCAGGAGGTGCAGTCTCTGCTGGAGAAGGTCAAGAAAGACTACCCGGTCGTCGTGGAAGACGCGCTCAAGGTCGCCTCCCTGGGATTGATCCAGAGAGTACTCAAGCAGCTGCTGCACGAACAGGTGCCGATCAAGGATATGGTCACCATCCTCGAGACGATCGCCGACGTGGCCGAATACACCAAAAACGTCGACCTGATCGTCGAACAGGTCAGAGCGCGCCTCGCGCGCGTCATCACGAGTATCTACAAAGACCAGGAAGGCGTCATCAAGCTGCTTACCCTGAGCGCCCCGACCGAACAGCGTCTGCTCGATCATCTGCAGGAGAACGAAAGCGGCCGACAGCTGCTGCTCAACGTGGGGCAGATCAACAAAGTGGTCGAAACGATCAGCGAAGAGGCCCAGAAGGTCCTGCAGAAAGGGATCGCCCCGGTCATCCTGATCGTCGACCCGATGCTCAGAAAACCGCTCGCCGAAATCTTCGAACGCTTCGGCCTGGAAGTCGTCGTACTCAGCCACGCCGAAATCGATCCGAACGCGAAGTTCGAAGTGCTCGGCAGCGTGGAAATTGAGATTTGAGTGTTTAGTGCTGAGTACTGAGTGCTGAGTCACATTGTGGTGAACCGCGCGAAGCGCGGACGATTTCATACTATTAAAGCGAAGCGATAAACTCAA
>NZ_JAOZOZ010000169.1 GCF_029933015.1 Hydrogenimonas sp.
ATATGCTACAATAAACCGTCAGAAGTCGTTGCGGCGGAAATCTTCCCGCCGGGATCTTCATCGGATTTTGACAAATGCCAAACCTGTTGTGAGGCAGGGACGGAAAGCCACGGGTCTTCGGGGAGTCGAAGAGAGCCGGGTTGCCTTTTTGTCCGGATGGACGAAAAGAAAAAAGTTGTCGGTTACCTACACTTTTCTTTCCCTCCTACCTTACATACACTTTGTGCTGATTATCCAACTGTCGATGAGCCTTTTGGTTTGAGAGAGTTGTGGGCGATGCCCGCTGATTGGAATGGCGGGTTACGCAAGGGATTTTACAGAGGAGTCATAATGAAACGGAGAGTGCTCAAAACAGCTTTTACGGTCGTTTTCTCCGCGATACTGGCGGGATGCGGCGGAGGAGGGGGCGAAGGAAACGGTGTCGTCTCCGAAGATACCGCTTCCCAGGCACAGGAGACGGTTTTGCGCGAAAGTTCGCTTCCCCAACTCGACGATGCCGCATTCAACGCATTGAAAGATGGCGAGAAACTCTATGTCGCGAAGAAGATTTATGCCACGCTCTACAAGGGAAAGAGTCCGGAAGATCTGCGTCGAGAGATCGACAGCGGCCGTTTTCTCAGCCGCCTGAAATCGCGCCTTCACCGCGAAGGGGTGGCGCAGCCCGACAGGCAGAAGGTCTTTGTGGACGACTACGAAATACCCTACGACGCGAGAGCGGGAGACAGGCTTTTCGAAAAGCGCTGGAGGATCTTCGCACAGATCGCTTCGAACCTCTACTACACCAGGCTGGGAAAAGCGTATTACGACGCCTGGATCGCCTATGTGCTGAGCCAGACCATTCTATTCTCCCCGGCCTACGAAGTGGACAGTGTCAAACCCTTTCCCGAACTGATTTACAGCGGCTATTCCCGTCTGAGGGAGGCGCTTTCGGCAAACCTGACGATCCGGGAGGTGGTGTACGGACATATGGTTTCCAAAGAGAACTGGGCCCGTTTCCGCAGTCCAGAAGACAACGGCAGGGAGATGCTGGAGATATGGCTCTACGACTACGAGGATGCGCATGTGCCCCTGGCCGCCAAAGCCCTGAAAAACTGGCGATGGGAGCTGCGCAGGGAGAGGAACGGGTCGGGTGTCTACGGTGACGTCTACCGCTTCTACAACGATACGAACAATCTGGAAGAAATCAATGACGAACCGGTGGAGATTCTGGGAAGAAGCGTGACGACTGGCGAAGATTTCTACAGGATGGTGGCGAACCACCCGAAACTTCTTGCCACGGTGACCGACAGGCTGGTCAATCTCTTCTATCCTACCTTTCCGGCCGAGAGAAAAGCATGGATCACGCAGGCGATCCTCTCCTCCGAACCCCGCACTTTTCAGGATATTTTCGATCAGATCCTCTTTTCGAAAGCCTATCTGCTCGAATCGGACCGTATCAGGACGATCGAGGAGATCTTCATGCCGCTGGCGCAGCAGATGGGTATGCACCCCGACGGCACGACGTTCAGGTATCTGATGACACGCGGTATGGAACCTGCCGCCCAGGCCCCCTTCCTATACAAACTCGGCCGCCTGGACGAGGGGGAGTCTAACACGGACAGTGTGATTCGGATGCACCGCTACATTCGGGACGCGGTTTTTCTGAA
Source organism: Hydrogenimonas sp. (assembly GCF_029933015.1). Taxonomy (GTDB): domain Bacteria; phylum Campylobacterota; class Campylobacteria; order Campylobacterales; family Hydrogenimonadaceae; genus Hydrogenimonas. The sequence goes on from NZ_JAOZOZ010000169.1 coordinate 1,647, forward strand.
CCGCTCCAAGGACGGTATCGCGGTGGGAGAGCTGATGAAACGGTACGAAAGCGACGGGCTCGAAGGGTATCTGAACAATATGTTTCTGGACGTGACGGGGCGGGAGATGACCGAAGACGAGAAAGAGACGCTGCTGGAGATCGTCCGGGAGGCCGGTATCGGTGTGGAAAATGCCGGGCATTGGGACAGGTTCGCGGTATTGCTGATGGTCTTCGACTATTTCTCTAGACTCAGCGAGATCTACACCTACAGAAAAATCGACGGGGGAGGTGTGTCGTGAAACGAAGGGAATTTCTCAAAAGGAGCATGGGGCTGGCGGCCGCCGCGGCGATTCCGTCCGCCATGCTGAAAGCGGATGTGATCCCCGACGACGGGAGCCGTCCGCTTCCGCTCGAGGCGGTGCGTTTCGATCCGGAGATCTACCGTGCCAACGATGCCAGAACGATACTGATTTTTCTGGGCGGAGGCATGAGCGATGTCGTGGCGAACATGACCCATCTTTCCGAAATCGTCGAAAACGATCTCTCCCAGACCCCCTACCCGCAGGGGCGTCTGACTCCGACTGATAGGAACGGCTTCTGGCTGGAAGCGGGCGGCGATATCCTGGAACGTTGTCTCGACGAAGGCGAGCTGACCGTGTTCAGGACGTGCTACAGCCATCTTGCCAGCGCGTCCCACGGACTCAACCAGAAACGCTATTGCCACGGCAACGACCGGGGGTACGAGTCGGGTATTCCGATGACACTGATGCATCTGCTCCACCGCGGCGGCGTGGTCGGGGAGTCGGATATGTTCGTCAACGTAGCGATCGACGGCGGATTTTACAAGCTCCTGCAGGATTTCTCCGCGCTCTCTCCCTTGCCTCCCTATCTGAGGCCCGTCTCTTTCAATCGCGATTTCGACAATCCCTACGAATATGACAGAGACGATCGGAACCGGGTGGATCTGGGAGACTACAAAACCAACGAAATTTTCAATGCGGCCGATTTCGACAGACGCCTCGACGCCCTGATGCGTCGCCACAACCGCAACGATCCTCTGGCAGAGATTTTCAACGGACGCAAAGAGTTAAGCGAATTTGTCGAAGAGGCGAAAAACCGTCGGCTTCCCGTGGAATACCCAAAAACAGTAGACGGAAGGAAGCTCGAAACGGCGATGCGCATCCTCACCGGCAATTCCTCTACCCGGTTCGTCACGATTTTGGGCGGTCACAGCGGGTGGGACGACCACTCCGACGCGATCACTCTGCATGAAAAAAGAGCGCGGGAGCTTTTCGAAGCGGTGGAGGCGGCGATGAAACATATGAGAGCCGAAAAGATCGACAATATCAACATCGTTCTCTTCGGGGATTTCGGACGGAACCTCAATCTAAATTCGACGGGAGGATGGGACCACGGCAACAATCAGGCGCTGCTCTGGTTTGGAGGAACGAGGTATCTCCGGCACATGAAAGTCGTGGGAGAGACCGAACTGGAGGTGCGGATTCCCAAGGCGCGTCTCTACCATCGCCCTGCAGCCGGAACGTTCGAATTTTCACCCATTTCGATCGCGGCCACGATCTACAGACTCTACGGGGT
>NZ_JAOZOZ010000170.1 GCF_029933015.1 Hydrogenimonas sp.
CAAAAACTTTTCGACACCGTGCTCGAAACATATCCGGTCGATCGAAACGAACTCGTCAGACTGGCAAAAAAGCGTGCGGAGCATATCGTCGGGTATCTGGCAAAAGCGGGAGTACCGAAAAGTCAGTTGAGAATAGCGGATATCGTTGAAACGGAAAAACTCGACAGAACCGGCATGATCGAGCTCAAACTGGGAATGGAAAGAAAAAACGAAAAGAAAAAGTAATATAATGTAAAAAAACGAGAGCCCTTCTCGTAAAGGAGACTACGTGAGCAAAAAGACTTTCACCATCCTCAACGACCAGACAGGTGAGAAATACACCTATCCCGTCATCGAAGCGACCCGCGGACCAAGCGGCATCGATATGCGCACCTTCTACAAGGACAGCGGCCACTTCAGCTTCGACCCCGGTTTCACCTCGACGGCGAGCTGCCGTTCGGAGATCACCTTCATCGACGGTGAGAAGGGGGAGCTTCGCTACCGCGGCATTCCTATCGAAACCCTGGCCACCGAACACACCTATCTCGAAACCTGCTATCTTCTGCTGACCGGCAAATTGCCGCACCGTGACGAGCTCGTCGATTTCGATTTCGAATTGCGCCACCGCTCCTTCATCCACGAAGGGCTCAAAAATCTCTTCGACGCCTTTCCCCAGGACGCCCACCCGATGTCCACACTCTCCTCCGCCGTGGCGGCGCTCTCTTCGTTTTACTTCGAGCACCTGACGATCAACAAAGAGTCGGAATACCAGGAGATGGCGCGGCGCATCATCGCCAAGATCCCGACGATCGCCGCCTTCTCCTACCGCCACTCCCAGGGTATCCCCTTCATCTACCCGGACATCGGCCGCAGCTTCACCGAAAATTTCCTCTACATGATGCGCGCCTATCCGGGCGGCAAGATGCACATCACGAAAGAGGGGGAAAACACGATACGCCCCATCGAGATCGAAGCACTCGATACGATCTTCACCCTTCACGCCGACCACGAGCAGAACGCCTCGACGACGACGGTGCGAAGCGTCGCCTCCACGGGCGCGCACCCCTACGTCGCCATCTCGGCGGGCATCTCGGCGCTCTGGGGCAGGGCCCACGGCGGCGCCAACGAATCGGTCATCGAACAGCTCAAGATGATCGGCAGCGTCAAAAACGTCGACAAATTCATCGCCAAGGCGAAAGATCCCGACGATCCCTTCCGCCTGATGGGCTTCGGCCACAGGGTCTACAAAAACTTCGATCCACGGGCGCAGATTCTAAAAAGGTACCAGGACAGCCTCAAAGAGGAGCTGGGGCTCGACAGCAACCTGATGCAGATCGCCTCGCGTATCGAAGAGATCGCCCTGAGCGACGAATATTTCATCAAAAGAAAGCTCTATCCCAACATCGACTTCTACAGCGGTGTCATCCTGACGGCACTCGGCATTCCCCGCAGCATGTTCACACCGATCTTCGTCATCGGCCGGACCGTCGGATGGATCACCCAGTGGATCGAGTTCAAGAAAGACAGCGACCAGAAGATCGTGAGGCCGCGTCAGGTCTATGTGGGGCCGTGAGGCCGCTCACGCTTTGCAGCAGCTGCTCGTGTTTCCCTCACAGCAGAGCAGCATATACTCCGCATCCAGGCTTCCCTGACGGGAAGCTTTCCTGAACCACTGCTTCGCCGCCTCGAGATCCTTGCCCACCCCGAAACCCTCGTAATACATCATTCCCAGATAGTACTGTGCCTCGGGATGCTTCCTGTGCTGCTTCAGCGCCGTCAACGCCTCGTCGAAGCGATCCGCCTCGTAAAAACCGATCGCCTCGTCCAGCGTATACTTTTTCTCATCCATTGAAAACCCCTTTTTCATTCCCCATCTCAAAATCCCACATCGTACGCGCCCCATCCGTGCAGCTTTTTCGCCGTCACCACATCGTAGTCGTCGAAGATGTCGATATGGTTCACCGCCACGAAGTAACCCGCCTCCAGATCGCTGTCGATCCTCTCCAGCAGCGGCGTTCCGCGCTCGATGAGCATCGTCAGAACCCCGGCGTTTTTCGTGATGCGGAAAAACTTCTTCAAAATCGTCTGTATATCGCCTTCGAGTCTCTCCGCCGAGAGTGTGACGTAGATGTTTTCGTAGACTCGGGCATGGCGGTTGTACTGTCTGGCCGCCAGATCGAGGGATTCGATGCGGCAGCAGGGATGGCTCTGCGCCTCGAGGTCGTCGATCTCGCATCCGACCGTTTTGAGATCGTATTCGAAACCTTTGGATTTCGTAAACTCGAAGAGTGTCCTGTGCAGGTCGGTAGATCCGTCGGTCAGCTGCATGATGAGCTGTCTGGGATAGTGGGGCGATATCATCTGCGTAAGCAGCGCGCTTTTTCTTGGATCGAGTCTTTGCATTCAGGCCTCCTCGTAGTCTGCCAGTTTTTCCAGCAGTTTGTCGTGATTCTTTCCGTTGGTCGCCACGATGACCGGATCGCCGAGACGGTAATCTTCGCCGCGGTGGTTGGTCACCTTTCCACCCGCTTCCTCGATGATCAGGATACCCGCCGCCACGTCCCAGGGTTTGAGATTGCACTCGTAGAAACCGTCGAGGATACCGTTGGCCACATAGCACAGGTCGATCGACGCGGCGCCGAAACGGCGGATATCCTGGGTGTGGGGCAGCAGGTTTTCCATCGTTTTGACGACCCATCTGAAGTCGCGTCCCATCTCCACTTTCGTGTAGGGAAAGCCGGTCGCCAGCAGCGACTGCTGCAGATCGGCCGTTTGGGATACTGCGATACGCTTCGCGTTGCAAAAAGCCCCTTCTTGTGCCGCGGCGGCGAAGAGCTCGTTGAGAACGGGATTGTAGACGATGGCGGCGACGGGCTTTCCATCTTCCCAGACCCCCACCGAGATGGCGCAGAAGGGGATCTTGTGGACGAAATTGGTAGTGCCGTCGATCGGGTCGATGTAGACCGCCTTTTCGGCCCGTTCATGCTCGTCGGCACTCTCTTCGCCGATGATCGTATACTCGGGAAGGATTTGCGCTATGCTCTCTTTCAGCAGATTTTCCACGGCGACGTCGTACTGTGTCACCAGATCGACGGTCCCCTTGTGGCGCACGTCTTTGGTCGCGTAGAATCCTTCGCGAAAGAGTTTTCCGGCCTCCAGAACGGCCCCTGTCAGACGATCCAACAAAAAAATTCCTTTTTTGGTAAAATTCCAGAACCCATCTCAAAAATCCCG
>NZ_JAOZOZ010000171.1 GCF_029933015.1 Hydrogenimonas sp.
CAAAGAGGAGAAGGCCGACTTCACCGTCTACGACATCTCCGACCGGCTACGCCGCTACGGATGGCAGGTGCCCGCCTACACACTGGCTAAAGATTGCGACGATGTCTCGATACTTCGCATCGTGGCGAAAGAGGGATTCAGTTACGACCTCGCATCGCTCCTCGTACAGCATGTACGCGAAGTCATAGCCGAGCTGAAGGCGGAGAAGCCCAAACGTGTCAAGCCTACGAGCAACGTCAAGGTCTGCTGACGAAAAAGCCCGCTTCCACACTTCGACGACGCTTCCTCTCGATGGAGGCGCAAGAAGTGTGCCATGCAGTCATCCGTCAGAATACGACTGATGATTGAAATCTCTCTCCATTAGTCTTTCTTAATCTCATAAACAGTAATAACAACGCCCTGATCGCTCCACCGGACCGGATATGTTACAATCAGTCATGTTCGTAATACGTCTCGGATGGATGATCGTACCTCTTCTTTTTCTACTCTCCTGTTCCCGGCCTTTGACCTGCCCGCCGGAGGGATTCGGGCCCCAACCCGTCGTCTCTACGAAACAGGGATATAGTTTCTCCACCGGGGTTCTTCCCGAAAACCGCTCGGCCTTTTTACCACTGGAAAATCCCGCCGACGCCTACGCCGCCCGTCTGTGGCTCGTCGATCACGCCGCAGAGAGCCTCGATGTCCAGTACTACATTTTCAAAGACGACCGGATCGGCAACGATTTTCTCTACCATCTCCTCCAAGCGGCCGACAGAGGCGTGCAGGTACGCCTGCTTCTCGACGACCTGACCACGACCGACAAAGACACGAACTGGGCGATGGTCTCCTGCCATCCCCGCATCGAAGTGAAGATCTTCAATCCCAATCCCTGGCGGCGCTTCCTGCGCAACGTCGCCCTGATTCTCGATATCGAAACCCTGGGCAAACGGATGCACAACAAAGCCCTCGTCGCAGACGGCCGCGCCGCCATCGTCGGCGGTCGCAACATCGGCGACGAATACTACCTCCCCGAATCGCCCGTGATGTTCATCGACGCCGATATTCTGGCCGTCGGTGCCGTGGTACCCGAAATCTCGGAAGCCTTCGAAATCTACTGGCGAAGCGAAGAGTCGATAAAGGCCGAAAAGATTCTCGATGGCGCCTTCACCCCCGAAAGCTTCGCGCGTACCCTCCAAAACTTCCGACAGATCAACGAAACTTTCGAAGCTTCCGACACCTTCGAAACAATCGAACGGTCGGCCTTTATGGACGCAGCGCGCCGAGGCACCTTGAAGTTCACCCTCGCCGACCGTGCATGGTTCTACTACGACCTGCCCCAAAAAGTCTCGACTTCCAAAAGAGACAACGAAACCCATCTGAGTTCGCGCATCCGCGAAGATATCGAAAAAACCCGAGAAAGCCTGATCCTCGTTTCACCCTATTTCATCCCTAGCGGACCGATGCTCGAGCGTCTGAAAGCGGCCCGTAAGCGGGGTGTGGATATCACCGTCGTCACCAACTCCCTCGCCTCCACCGATGTGGCGGTAGTCTACAGCGGCTACCGCAAATACATCGAACCACTCCTGAAGATGGGGGTGAGACTCTACGAAGTCAAGCCGATGCAGTTCGAAAAAAAGGGACTGAAACGCCGCGAGCGGCGACAACGACGGATGTCCCTGCATACCAAACTGATCATCGCCGATAACGACCGGCTGATCATGGGCTCGGCCAACATCGACCCCCGATCCGTCAAGCTCAACACCGAATACCTCCTGGAGATCGCATCCAAACCGCTCACGACAGAGGTAACAAACTCACTGAAAAAAGTCATGGATCTCGACCACCTCTACCGACTCGCATGGGAAAAGTACCCCCGATGGGCCGCCAACGGCGATGACGACTTCTACGGACCAGTCTGGATCACCCGTGAAAAGAACGAAACGGTACGCTACTACCGACCGCCGGGCGTGGGATTTTTCAAGCGTCTGGGCATCGGACTCTTCGGACTGCTTCCTCTGGAAGGGCAGCTTTGAGACGGAGTTTCGTCTGGCGGGATCCCTTCACATCTGCTCCGCTATCCATTCCAACCACCACCCGATGAACGCTTTGTGCTTCGGCGCATGCGCTTCGAACCAGGTATTGAGAAGTACCGTATCCCAAAACCCCTCTTTTTCGAATTTCTTTTCGAAATCCTCGTAGGTGGCATACCCTTCCAACAAGGCGACGATGGCGTATCTGGCACCGATATTGTCTTCGGGGTTGGCATGGAGCAACTGCATCAGAATTTTCAGAGCCTCCAGCTTCTCGCCCATAGTCGTCCACATCATGGTGGCGACGTTGAAAAGCAATCGGACAATATGCCGGTTTTCCAGGTGGTACCACATGATTCTATCCGGGAAAACACCGTGGGGTGCGATGCGCTTCATGGCCCTTTCATATCCTGTTTTCAACGTCTCTACCGCCCGTTTCGTATCACCGACCTGTAGATAATACTCGTACAACGAAATGTAGGGATCGTAAAAGTCTGGATCCATCGTGACGATTTTTTCAAGGGACGCGATGGCCTTTTTCGGATCCGCCGTCGCCTCACTTTCGAGAAAATCCCAATACGCCCCGTTGGCTTCGAAACGGTCACTGTCGACAAATTCCGCCAGACTTTCAAACTCATCTTCCAAGCCGTCGTCCCCGTCGAAACAAGACTCGAGGTCGAAAACTTTTTGCGTAATCCCCGCCGGACCGACACCGAAATACTCTCCTATCTTCTTCACCGTGATCCCGCCTCGACCGCCAAGCCCTTCCTTTTTGACATAAAGATACGCCAATGCCGCGGCCAACAAATCGGGATTGCGCGCCTGCCCGATCACTTCGGGATACTCCGCCTGCAGGTATTCCAGCATTCTTATCGGCTCTTCGCTCGCTTTCAGGTGTTCGAAACTGAATTTTCGGAGTTTGGTTTTGATGGTCGAATACTTCGTGGACATCTGTTTTCTCTCTTTTCGTTTTTACCATATTCCGATTTGTTTATCGTACCATTTTTTGATACATTCCTGCCACTTTTCCACCTTGTTTCAAGATGACAAAACCCAAGACTGCCATATCGCTCTCCCATTGCCAACCGATAATGTACCGGATCCATCGGAATCCCGTTCTTTCCGATTTCTAGAACCCATCTCAAAAATCCCAGTAGGCGGGAATGACACGCAAAAAATGCGATG
>NZ_JAOZOZ010000047.1 GCF_029933015.1 Hydrogenimonas sp.
CGGCTGATGTAGACGCCGCTTTTACTGGGGGGCATCAGCTCGGCGTCGATCGCCTCCACGTAGTCGGGATAGTCGTAGGTGTCCTCTTCCGTCTCGCATTGATCGGTGACGCATCGGTCGGCCATGTAGTTTTCGAACTCTTTTCTCAGATCTGCCATCTTTCATACTCCCAAATTGTTCAATATCTCTTCATATTTATCGCAGTCGATCTCGGCGCCCAGCCACTTGTGGGCCACGCTGATCGCCTGGGCCGTCATCCACTGGAAATTTCCCAGTTTCCGGCATCCCAGCTCATCGGCCAGGGTATCGAAAGCGCTGCGGCCCCGCACGAAATCGACAAGGGTCAGGTGGGGGTTGCTCCCCCGGGGGTCGATCAGCCGTTTGTCGGCATGCGCATAGAGGTCGGCGGCGTTGATGACAAGGTCGTAGCGCTCCGCCTCTACCGACATGCCGGGCCGGAACCAGGCGATGTCGGTATCGACGCCCGCCATGGAGGCTTTCGCCGCCTCCAGCGCCTCCGCGGCGCTTTCGACACTCTCGCCCGCCACCTCCACGAAAGAGGCCTCCAGGACGCCAAAGAGCGGCAGAAGCGCACGGGCGACGGGGCCCGAACCGAGGATCAGTATCCTCTTTCCCGCCACGGCGATCCCTTCGCACGCCAGCATACGCTCGAAGCTTTCGGGGTAGAAACAGACCCCGGCCAGTTTCCCCTCTTCGGCCACCGCACCGTCGCACAGGCCGCTTCGCCGCGTACAGCCGTCGGCCACATCCAGCAGAGGCACCACCTCCTCCTGATACTCCGGCTCGTAGAGCGCCATCGTCACTTTGGAGTCCGGCATCCCTTTGACCATGTAGGCGAAATCTTCGGGCTTGATGTTGAGCCCGATGGCGTAGTCGTTCAGCCCCAGGGTCTTGAAGGCTCCGTTCAGCGTCTTCAAAAAGGGCGAAGTCTGGGCGTTTGCGCCGTAAAGCGCGATCATCCGGCTCTCTTTGGCCAGAATTCCCTCATCGATCATGTTGCTCCTTTTGGGTGGGGAAACGGGAAGGGGGAAACGGGAAGCGGAAATCGGGAAACGGGAAACGGGAAACGGAAAATGGTGAATGGAGGGATCATTTTTCCTTCTTCCCCTCTCCGTTCACCGTTCCCTGTTCACCGTTCACTATATCCTGTTCACCGTTCACCCTCTCCTGTTCTCGAAAAACGACGACACCGTCGTCCTTTTCCTCCAGTCCCCACAGTTCCAGCGCTTCGGCTTCTTCCACGGCGCATCTGGGGCACACCTTCTCGCCGCGGACGGAGCTGAAGGATACGCCGCACTCGCTGCACTTGAGTACTTTGAACTGCGCCAGCAGGCGCTGGGTCGGCTCGAAAAACTCTTTCAGCTCGAACACCGGCTGCAGGCGTATCGCGTCGGGCTCGCAGGTGTCGTGACAGGCGCGGCACTTGATGCAGAGCATCGTGTCGAAAAGAATTTTGCTGTTTCGGCTGTCCGAACTGAGCGCCCCGGTCGGGCAGATCCTATAGCACATCTGGCACGCCGTACAGCTTCCCATGTCGATATATTTCTGCGAGACGAAAGAGATATCCTCTTCGGCGATCGTATGGTACGCCGCGGGTTTTGGCAGGCGCTTCAGGGCCGTGAAGAAGATTTTCCTCTTGTCGGGAATCTCCTTCTGCCGGATCTTCGCCACGGCCGCCAGGTCGACGGTATGCTCCCTCACCTCGTCGCTGACCGCCTCCAGCGCCTCGTCGAAGGAGCGTTTGGTTTGCAGAGCCCCTTTGAGAGAGAGACGCTCCAGGAATGCGCGGCGGTCCTCCGTCTCCTCTTCCCGCCCCTCCTCTTCGTAGGCGATGTCGCGAATCTGTATCTCCTTGCCGCTTTCGCACGCGTCGAGGATGTAGTTGGCCTCCACGACGTGCTTCAAAATGGCCGTATAGAGCGGTTCGTTCCAGGGGCAGTCGCGGCAGTGCCCCACATCCAGCACCACCGGCTCCTCCTTGACGAACGCCATCGAAAGCAGATGCTCGACGCTCAGGGCCATGATGCACGGGACGTTCTTCCGGCACGACACCAGTCTCTCCTCCCCTTCGGCGAAATCGAAGAAAAAGGCCGTCGCGTCGAAGTTTTCCAGCGTCAGCGCCTCCGAAGGGCAGACCCCCAGGCATCCGCCGCAGTCGACGCAGGCCGACGGGGTGAAGGCGGGCAGCCCGTTGTCGGCGATCTTCATCGTCTCCACGGGGCAGATCGTCACGCATGCGTCGCAGGTCGAAAATGTCGTGACGCTTCTGACGCATCGGGCCGGATCGAACTTCAGCGTGCTCATGCGGTGTAGCGGCACCCTTCGGAGGTGATCAGGTCGTTCAGATATTCATAGTCGCTGAGCATGAACTCCAGCGTCAGCGACGCCGCGTCGTAGTAGAAGGGCGTCCCGGCTTCGGCCTTGATGTTCTGCAGAAACATCGGCGCCCACTGCAGCAGATGGTCCCGCAGAAAGTCACGCTCGATCCGGGCGATCTGGCACGCCGCGTCGTAATCTTCGTTCTCCAGCGCCTTGTACTCGCTGGAGGCCAGCATGTACATGAACTCCAGCTCGATGCCGATGTGATCGGGGCTCACCGACCGCGCTTTGTCCAGCTGGACCCGAAAATCGTACGCGTTGTAGATCTGCACGACGGGATTGGCCCCGCCGGTTTCGAGCATCTGGTCGTCCCGCATGTAGAAGGATTCGTAGGGTATCAGATGGAGCACGAAGAGATTGGTGAAATCGACGTCGAGAAACCGCTCGATCAGATCCTTTTTCGAAAGCTCCCGGGGTTTCTCCCACTGCTGGTAGTTGGGGAAAAAGGAGAGAATCATCTCGTCGCTTTCGAACTTTCGCAAAAAATCCTCGTCCACCTCTTTCATCATGATACGCGAAATCAGCGCGTAGAGGTTGATCCGGGCCAGCTGTTTGGTCAGAATGTCGTTCAAAGGAAACCCTTTATTTTTTTAGTGAAAAGTGAAAAACGAAAAGTGAAAAGTGTCGGATGGTCGCTTCGCTCCCTTCCATTCGGGACATTATACAAAATTGTCGCGAGACGATCCCCCTCGGCTCTTCCCCATTCACTCTTCACTGTTCACCGTTTACCGAAGAGCGCGGGGCCGGACCCCGGCGCTCGATCAAAGCTCTTTGACCTTGAATTCGTACGCCTTTTTGCTCAGAGGCACGGCGGGACGCGGCATCCAGAAAGGACGTCGCTCGCTGTCTTCGGGCGTCAGGGGGCGGGTCAGTTTGTCTCGCCACGCCTTGTAGGTCTTCATGTTGTTCTCGTAGTTGACCCAGATATCGCCGATCTGGTCCTCTTTTCCGGCCTTTTCGAGGATCACTTTCTGGTTCCAGGCATGGTTGCCCGCGATCGGGTCCGGATGCACCGGGGCCACGGCGTTCTGCCAGGAGCCGCTGAGGCCGTCCCACCAGATGTTGTCGAGGTCTTTGTTGAACTCCTTGAACTGCCACGATTTGGGGCGGTTCTTGATGGCGTCGATCCCCTGCTTGGGTTTGAGGGTTCCGACCTTGCCGTCCATCGTCATCTCGTACAGCGGCGCCCCGACGCCCATGACGCCCAGGGCGTGCTCGAAACCGGGGATCTCGACGGCGTTTTTGAGTTTCCAGCGGCCGGCGTGGTGGCTGTTGGCCAGGACGCCGGGCATCGTCGCCTCGGTCGGCACCGCCATCGCGACGAAGTAGCCGCTCTCCAGGCCCGAAACGGTGTCGACGATGCGCACCTTCACGGCGTCGCCCCGCTTGATCCCCAGCCGTTTGGCGTCGCTCGTGTGGATCCAGACCGGGTTGTGGTTCTGGCTGATCTCCATCAGGTGCTTGGAGTTGACCGAGCGGGTATGGATATTGTAGGGCAGCCGGAAGACCGTGTTGAGGGCGAATTCGTTGTCCGCACCCATGTAGCGGTGGTGCACCTGGCTGACCACGTGGATCATCTTGTCGTACTCACGCGGGTTGCGCGGGTAGATCGGCAGGGCGTATTCGGGCCACTTCCAGTCGATGAGCCATTCGCAGAAGAGGTCGAGTTTCTTGTCGGGGGTGTGGAAACCCTCGCAGAGCTTGCCGTCGACCTCGACGCCGATGGAGCGTCTGCGCCCCTCGTGGTCGGTGATCCAAAGAACGCCGAAGCGGTCTTTTTCCACCTCGTCCACGTGGTATTTGTGGCCGTGGGCGTGGTAGTAGGTGCCGTCGAACTCCAGTTCGTTCTCCTGCGGTTTGTAGACATCGGTCTTCTCGGTGAAGGCGCCGCGGTCCCGCATGAATTCGTAGCAGGGGTATTCGCTGTGGGGGTAGGCCTTCTCCGCCGCCTTTTTGAGGTTGGGCAGGAGGCTGAATCCGGCGTTGTAGTACTCCTTCATCGTCACCGGTTTGCCAGGATTTTTCCTAGACTCCCAGTACTTGCGCACACCCAGGCTGCCGTCGGGATCGACGTGCAGGCACAGAAGCTCCGCCCAGAACTCGTTCTCTTCCCAGATCTCGCCCAGACCCGCCTTGACATGCGCTTCCAGGGTACCGCGGTGCTCGACTTTGGGCTTCCAGCCCATCTTCTCGAGCGCCACGCGAAGTACGGGCTGTCGGAAGGCCGTCCACTGCTCGGGCTTGGAGGGTTCGGACTGCTGGTCGTGGCGCTCGCCCGCCAGGCCGGTGGGCAGGACATAGTCGCAGTACCAGTTGGTCTCGCTCCAGGTCGGAGAGAGGTTGAAGCTCATCTCCACCTTGCTCTCGTCCTTGAGGGCTTCGATCCAGCGGAAGCCGTCGGGATTGATCCAGACCGGGTTGTACATCCTGGGAATCCAGACCGCCAGTTTGGTCGGGACGTTGAGCCCCTTGGCGCGCCAGCTGTTCTGCCACTCCTCGTCCATCAGCAGGTGGGGGAGGATGAAGCTCATCTCGTAGGTGCTCAGCGGATACTCCGGCGGCCACGCCAGCTCGTTCCAGACGTCGACCTTGGGCGCTTTTTTGCCGGCGACGGTGGCCGCGTCGCCCTTGCCGCCGATGGAGATCTTGTGCCAGTGGTGCCAGCTGACCCCGCCGATGTCGCCGCGCATCGCGCCGCGAAGGGCCAGGGGCAGGAACGCCGAACGGGTGATCATCCAACCGCCGCGGTGGGCGATGGCGCCGGAACGCCAGATATAGGTGGCGATCTTCGGACCGGCGTCGATGAACATCTCGAAGAGTTTGTCGAGCTTGTACTCCTGGCCCTCGAGCTTGCACTCCCTGACGACGAACTCTTTGGTGTAGGGGGCGTAGAGCTCCTTCATCACCTCGACGAAGCTCTCGTAGCTCTCGTCCTCGGGCATTCTGGAGATGTAGCCCTTTTTGACCATGAATTTCAGATAATCCCGGTTGGCCATCAGGCGGTCCCAGTTGATCCAGCTTTTGACGAATTCGTGATCCATCAGGTCGTCGCCGTTTCTGTCCTTTTCGTGGAGAATGCGGTTGGCCAGATAGAGGTAGAGCGCCGTTTCGGTGCCCGGCCAGACCGGCAGCCACAGATCGGCCATACCGGCGGAGTTACTAAGCCGGGGATCGAGGACGACCATCTTGGCACCCCGTTTTCTCGCGTCGGCGATCAGGCCGGCGCTCTGCTGGAAGTAGTGGCCCGCGTCCGCCGCGTGGGAGGACTGGAGGAAAATGAGTTTGGCGTTGGCCCAGTCGGGGGAGTTGCGGTCGTCGTTGGCCCACTGGATCGACCCCTGGCGCGCGCCGGCGGAGCAGATGTTGGTGTGGGAGTCGTAGCCGTCCAGACCCATCGTGTGGGGGACCCGGTGGCCGAAGCCGTTCTCGTTGGGGCGGCCCACATGGTACATGATGAGCTTTTTGCTCATCTCGTCGCCCGCTTTGAGGGTGTCGTGCATCTTTTTGCCGATCTCCTCGAGCGCCTGGTCCCAGGTGATACGCACCCACTTGCCTTCGCCACGCCTGGAGCCGGGGGCCCGCTTGATCGGGAAGGGGATGCGGTCGGGATCGTACATCTGCGATTCGGCGGCGTACCCTTTGGCGCAGTTGCGGCCGCGGCTGGCGCTGTGGAGCGGGTTGCCCATATATTTTCTGACTGTCAGCGTCTTCTTGTCGACCCAGGCCGTCAGACCGCAGCCCGCTTCACAGTTGGAGCAGACACAGGGCACGATCGTGTAGTCGTGCACCTCGATCCCGTCGGGGTTGTCGTCGCTGCGGACACCCTTGCGGGCGATTCCGCCCCGTTTCCAGTCGTCGCCGTCGAGCTCGGTGAAGCTGTCCCACTCCTCCAGCGGCGGGTAGAACTCCAGAGAGTCGGGGGTGTTGGTGAAGCGCCCCGTCTCCTCTTTGGACGCTTCCGCCACCGTTTCGAAGACGCCGGTCGCCAGAGTGGCGCCCGCCACCGTAAAAGCCGCGCCTTTTAAAAATGTTCTTCTTTGTTCGTTGATCATATTCATCTCCTACTTAACTCAGGTTCAACAATTGCGGAATGACCAGCCACACATGCTTGGCTATCCACAGGCCCGCCAGCGCCAGCACGCTGGCCAGCGCCAGCATGCTTCCGGAGCGGTTTTTCAGGCCGACGATGACCAGCAGGACCGGGATGATGTACCCCATCGACTGCCCGACCCAGAACATCGTATGGTAGGCGCCGCCCTCCTTGACGAAGGCGATCGTCGCCGCCACCTCTTCGGCTTTCATGGCGCCGAAGTAGTACTCGCCCATGTAGACGATGAAGCTCAGCGTCGCGCTCACGCCCAGGACGATCGCCAGGTCGCGTTTGACGTTTTCGTCACCGATGCCCAGGATCAGATAGGTCGCCGATCCGCCGATGAAGGCGGCCAGTGCCATCTGAAGGAGTTCGGTGGGTGTCTGCCACAGTTCTCTGGCCGCCGCCTCGCCCATGATCGTCGCCGTATAGAGCGTCACGGGAATGGCGAAGACGAACGCCGCCCACATCAGTTTGTTGTACTGCTCGTCGCTGATCTTGTTCATGATCTTTCCGGCCGCCATCAGGAAAATGATGCCGGTGAAGATCGTCGCCAGCCATGCGCCTACGGTAATGGCGGATGTCCAGTGGGGATAGAAGAAGATATGCCACATTCTGAAAGGCTGATGCAGATCCAGCAGCGTGAAGAGCAGAAAGATGTTCAGAAAGATGAAAGAGACCACCGGCATCACGGTCTTGACGCTCGCCACCCGGTCGCCGTACTTCTTCAGCAGATAGACACCGACCAGCACGACGCCTGTACCGATACTCTTGGCCCACATATTGAGCGTGATCATCCAGCCCCAGACGATACCGGGGAGCGCGACGTCGAGGGTTACCACCGCGTCCGTCGCGGCCGTTGCGTGCTCTACCATTTCAGTGCCCTCCTATATGTTTGAGATGCGTGATGTTGTTGAAGAGGTTGTACCCCTCTTCGCGCCTGCTTGCCAGCGGATTGAGGTTGACTTCGCCGCCGCTGACGTAAAAATGCTTCGGATGGGTGTTTTTCTCGGGCTTGCGCACCTTGACGTTGCCCTGATGCTGCATGATGTATCGGCTGATGTTGCTGGCCGGATCGTCCAGGTCGCCGAAGATGTTGGCCTCCACCGGACAGGCCACGACGCACGCCGGCATCAGACCGCCCGCGACACGGTGGGCGCAGTAGGTACACTTGTCGGCCGTGTTGGTCTCGGGATCGATGTAGATGGCGCCGTAAGGACAGGCCATCACACAGCCCGCACACCCGATACAGCGCTCTCTGTCGACGTTGACGATGCCGTTGTCGAGATAGTGCAGCGCGCTCACCGGACAGATACGCTCGCAGGGCGCGTTTTCGCAGTGGTTGCAGCGCAGCGGCGTGAAAGTCCGCTTCGTTTCGGGGAAAGTCCCCACATCGACATATTTGACCCGAAGCCGCCACATGCTGATCGGGACTTCGTTTTCCACTTTACATGAGACCTCGCACCCTTTACACCCCATGCAAAGCGCCAGATCTACCAAAAAGCCAAGCTTCATAGATTCCTCCTGATTTGGAACTGCAAGGCACCGCTTTTCGTCCAGCTTATGGATCCCATAAGCTGTGAAAAACCTGTTCAAATGCCTATATTGCTACACTTCCAGTCTATGGGTAGTTGTTTTAATCGAAGCTGAAAAGAGGAAAAACAAAAGAAAAAAAAGTAATAATCCAACAGAAGATGTACTATTACCTTTTTTTATTCAGTAAGGCTTGGGTGACAATTCACTTATTTTGATGATAATATCGGAGCCAAATCGAAACAGATGATCGTACCCCGTCCCTCTTCCGACTCGATCGTCAAAGCAGTTCCATGCATTTTCAGAATATAGGTGACGATAGCGAGCCCCAGACCCATGGAGTTGTCCCAGCTGTTTCTGTCGATTCGGTAGTATTTTTTGGTGATCTTTTCGATCTCCTTTACGGGGATCCCCTGCCCCCTGTCCGTGACGCAGAAGCTCTTTTCGTCGAGTCGGACGAGGACATCCTCTTCGGAGTATTTGAGGGCGTTGTCCATCAGGTTCACCACGACCATCTCCATCATCGTCCTGTCGGCACGGATCGGCACGTAAGAGAGTTCCAGCACGATACGGCGCTCCTGATACTTCTGCATCAGGGCGTTGGCGGCGTCCCGGGCCACTTTCGAGAGATCGAATTCACTCACCTGCGGTTCGATCTCGCTGTTTTCCAGCCGGGTAACGAAACTGAGCCGATCGATCATCGCGGTGATCCTCTCGGCGTTTTCTCCGATACGCTCCAGAAATTTCCGGCGAATCGATTGGGGCAGATCGTCGTCCTCGAGCAGCGTTTCGGTGTATCCCATGATCGCCGCCACGGGGTTTTTGAACTCGTGGCCGATGGCGGAGATGATGTCGCTGCGCTGCTTGCCGATAAGCCGCAGTTTGGCTGTATATTTGCGCCGTTTCTTTTCGGTCTTCTCCAGACGGCGGGCGAGCTTTTTGAGAAGCTTCCCGATGGTGCGGAATTCTGCGCTGAAGCCCGGAGCGAATCCGGCCCCGTACTTCCGGTCGGCCAGCTTCTGAAGATAGGCCGTGATCTTCTCCAGCTCGTCGTCGATGCGCCGCCGCACCATCCAGCTGATGAGAAATCCCGCGAAGAGTGCCGCCAGAAAGATCAGCGCCATACGCAGCCAGAGGGTTTTGAAGTCGCGCATCACCGTATCCAGAGAGACCGAAAGGCGAAGAATCGCCGGTTTGCCGTTCCATCGGATGACCTTCGCCGCGTAGATCCGGTCGTTTTTGACGGTATGGGAGTAGCGTACCGCCATTCCGAACCCTTCGCGACGCGCCTGCATCACTTCGGGACGGTTGGCGTGATTGTCCATCTCTCTCGGGTCCGCTTCGTTGTCGAAAAGCGGCTTTCCGTCCGGAGCGATCAGCGTCACCCGCAGGGGACGGCCCATGATCTCGCTCATCTCCCTCGCCGCGAGGTCGAGGGATTTGCCCTCGTCGAGTCTGGACCGCACATAGGCGATTTCGCTCTTGAGCTGGTTGGTGTACTGTTTGATCTCGATCTGCCTGACGGAGTAGTAGATCACCAGCGACGCCACCGCCAGGACCCCGCCCAGCAGCAGAATGAAGTTGACGAAAAAGATCTGGGAAAGTTTGAAATAGCGTTTGACGGCACCCATTTCAGTCTACCCGGTACCCCACACCCCGGACCGACTTGATGTAGTCCTTGCTCTTGTCGGGGTCGATCTTCTCCTTGAGGCGGTTGACGGCGACATTGACCGTCTTCACCTGATACTCTCCCGCACCTCCCCAGACACGCTCGAGAAGCTGCTCCCTGGAGAGGACGACGTTTCTGTTTTTGACCAGCTCCAGCAGCAGGTCGTACTCCAGCTTGGTCAGGTCGATTTTCCGATCTTCCACGAAAACCTCATGGCTCCTGGGACGTATCGTGATATCCCGGTAGCGTACGATATCGCTCTCTTCGGGTTTGCTACGCCGCAGTATGGCCCGCACCCGATGCATCAGCTCCCTGAAGTTGAAAGGTTTGGTCACATAGTCGTCTCCGCCGCGCAGAAACCCCTCTTCGATCTCGTGGTCGGCCGCCTTGGCCGTCAGGAAAATGACGGGAACATCGATGCCCCGCTCACGCAGCCTCGATACGAATTCGCTCCCCTCCACTCCCGGAAGATTGCGGTCGACGATCATGAGGTCGGGCATCTCTTCCTCCAGCAGTTTCTCCACGGCCTGCGTAGAAACGGAAGCGAAAACCTCATAACCCTCTTTCACCAGATGGTACTCCAACAGATCCAGAAGATCCCGTTCATCCTCGATGACGACGATCAATGCCATTTGAAATTTCCCGATTTCCTGCCGATCCCGAAAAAAACGGCATCACCCTCACCCCCACAGACAGACCCGATCTTTAGGACCGACACGGGCATAGTCGTATCCGATTTTTCTGGATCTTCGGACATCTCTTTTTTAAAACCGGAATTTTTCCGACGACTCGAAAGCATAAAAATCCTTTTTCTCCAAAGCGAAAAAAAACAACAATTCGGTAACAGCGATTATAACACTTTGAATCCGCACTCAAAAAGGAAAACATCATCGGATATATTCTCTGTAACCGTTCTGTATCCAACCTTTTTTAGAATTTCATGATTGAAAGTCAAAACCACATGATCGAAAGAGTATCGGGGTTTCCACTTATAGTCGGTTAAAGAACCATAAGATAAAATTTCCTAACGAAAAGGATGGATCCACATGAAAAAAGCACTTCTCTCTCTCGCTACCATCACCGCCCTGGCCGGTTCGCTTTCCGCCGCGTCCGTTACACTCTATCAGGACCCCGACACCGGCGCGATCTACACCAAACCGGGTGAAGGACGTATCAAACTGGGTGAATTCGTCAGCAAGGACGAACTTGATAAAACCATCAAGAAAGATGTCAAAAGCGAGCTGGGTGTCAAGGTAAAATCCGGCGTGCCCACTCTGAAATTCAGCGGTACCCACTATATCGGCTACACTTTCACCGACGACCGAACCGAGGCCGACGCCGATACGAGCAGATTCGAAACGAGAAGAAACTATTTTCAGGTCAAAGCCTACTGGAACGACACCGACTACCTCCGCACCACCCTCGACACCTTTCAGGATGCCGACGGCAGCTGGCTAGTACGCCTGAAATACGCCTACATCTACCTCGATCTCGCCGACTACATCCCGTATACCGGCGTTGAGTTCGGGCAGGCGCACCGCCCCTGGATCGACTGGGAAGAGCACCACGGATGGCTCTACCGCTCCGTCGCCAAAACCTTTATCGAAGAGAGCGAAGGAGGCGCGCACCTGACCGACTCGGCCGATCTTGGCGTCAACTTCAAAACCAAAACCGACTACTTCAGCTCGGAACTTGGCGTCTACAACGGATCTGGCTACCACCACAAGCACGACGGCGACAGCCTCTCTTATGAATGGCGCCTGACTGCCAACATCCTCGGAACGGGCAGAAAGCATGTTCACGCGACCGAAGACGAGTACCTCGACCTCTCCTTTACCGGCCAGATCAACAACCAGAAGGGGTACGACTGGTACGGTATCCACGCGGTCTACAACCGGCCCATGTTCCTGCTCGCCGGTATGTATATCAACTACGAAAACTACGCCGACGATGAAAACCATGACGGCTGGAGCATCAACGGGGAGTTCCGCCCGGTAAACAAATGGGCTGTCTTCGCCCGTTACGACAACTTCGAGTATAATGCCAACGACCTCACCCGCAACGGCCTCATCGCCGGAGCCGCCTACACCTACAACAAGAATGTCAAGTTCATCGTCAATATCTTCGATATCGACGACGACAACAAGGACGACGGCGGCAACAACATAGAACGCACCAAATATATGTTCACGACCGAAGTCCACTGGTAAAACCTACGGCGCCCCGCGCGCCGTGGCCTTTTCCACAACTC
>NZ_JAOZOZ010000172.1 GCF_029933015.1 Hydrogenimonas sp.
ATCGGAAAGTTCCCTATACGATCTGGATTTCGGGAACCAACGGAAAGACGACGACGACACAGATGGTCACCCACCTGCTTCGCGAAAGAGGTGCGGTGAGCGGAGGAAACATCGGCACGCCGCTGGCCGCACTCGATCCCGAAGCACCCATCTGGGTGCTGGAGACCAGCTCTTTCACGCTGCACTACACGAAACATGCCAAACCGGACCTCTACCTTCTGCTTCCCGTCACACCGGACCATCTGAGCTGGCACGGCGGGGAAGCGGGCTACATCGCCGACAAGCTCAAACCCCTCGGATCGATGCGGGAGGGCGAAGCGGTCATTCTCCCCGGACAGTTCGCTAGCGAACCGACGGAGGGCTTCAAAATCCCCTACGAGACGACGGAAGATATCGCCGGTTATTTCGGTATCGATACGGAAAAAATCGCCTTCGAGGGAGCCTTTCTGCTCGACGCCGTGCTGGCCCTGGGCGTTTCGAAAATCCTCTTCGACGAGATCGACTACGAAAGGATCAACGCCTTCCGGCTCGATCCGCACCGTCAGGAGAGAGTGGTCGACCGGTTCGGACGGCTCTGGATCAACGACACCAAAGCGACCAACATCGACGCGACGATCCAGGCGCTCAAACCCTGGCAGGAGAGAAAGATCCACCTGATTCTGGGCGGAGACGACAAGGGAGTCGACCTGACACCTCTTTTCGAAGAGTTGCGAAAGTACGACGTCCACCTCTACGCCATCGGAAGCAACCGCGAAAAGATCGCCGCGCTGGCGAAAGAGTACCACCTCGCCTGCGACGTTACCGAGACCCTGGAGAAGGCCGTGAAGACGATGGCGAAGCGACACGACGGCAAGAGCGTGGCACTCCTCTCCCCCGCCGCCGCCAGCCTCGACCAGTTCGCCTCCTACGCCGAACGGGGCGATATTTTCAAAAAAATCATCAGCAGTTTTTAAGATGAAATCTTCTATAATTCCGACCTACCAACCGGCCAGATAGCTCAGTCGGTAGAGCAGCAGACTGAAAATCTGCGTGTCGGCAGTTCGATTCTGCCTCTGGCCACCACTCCTTTTTACGTTTTTACCTCTCTATTTGACGACATACATTTTCACCGAATCTTTTTTCAACGCGGTATGGTGACCTCCCGGATATTTCACCTTCAGGATCAAACCCCACCTACGGTTTCTTCCATGACCGATCTGTGAGGCTTTCACTCTCATCTTGATACAGCCGTGACTCATATATCCCATGCCGCGGGAATTCGGGACACGGGAAGCGAACTGCTCGAGACAGCCGCAATCGTTCTTCAAGTCCACTTTCACGGGTCTCATGCCCTGATGCCACACGATATTCAAAGAGGAGTCGTATCCCGCTCCGCCTCCTTTTTTGTTGGTCGAAAGCGCGGTAAAACAGAAAACCACCGTCCCGTCTTTGAAAGTCTGAGGACCGGGAAACGTAAAGGTCCACTCCGCATAATCTCCGTTTTTCTGCAGCCAGGACCATCCGTAGACCTTTTTTCCGTTCGATTTGAAACCGCTGGGATGGTACTCCTTGAGTGTCGCACCAAAGAGGAAAAAGGGCACCACAAGAAGCAATACGACGATCTTCATCCAGTTTTTCGGCATTTAACACCTCCTTTTGGAACCTTTTTCAGGCTCTTTTACAGATTATACAGACGAAAATCGGAGAAATCGTTTAAAGCGTATCAAAACGGAAGGAGGAAGATGCAAAGAGAGAATTCGCGAAAGTCCTGGAACTTTCGCGAAGAATCAGGCCGCTTCGGCCTTGTCCAGATGGACATCCATCTGGGGATAGGGAATGGAGATGCCCTTTTCGTCGAAGACCAGTTTGACCTTCTCGACGGTGTCGAAATAGACGCCCCAGTAGTCGGGTGTATTCACCCAGGCGCGGCAGACGAAATTGACACTGCTGTCGGCCAGTTCGGAAACGGCGACGAAAGGTGCCGGATCGGCGTGAATCCGATCGTCTTCGCCCAGGATCTCTTCGAGCGTCTTTTTGGCCAGTTTCAGATCGTCGTCGTAGCCGATGCCGAAGGTCCAGTCGACCCGGCGTGTCTCCTTGGCGGAGTAGTTGACGATGTTCCCTCCGATAACCGAACTGTTCGGGACGATGACGACCCTGTTGTCACCGGTTTTGAAGATGGTGGAGAACATATTGATCTCCTCGACGACCCCGGAAGTTCCTCCGGCTTCGACGAAATCCCCCACCTTGAAGGGGCGGAACAGGATCAGCAGAACGGCCGCTCCGACGTTCGAAAGGGTCCCCTGCAGTGCCAGACCGATCGCCAGACCGGCGGCACCCATGACGGCGACGAAGGAGGTGGTGTTGACCCCCAGGTTGTTGAGGGCCGCCAGAATGACGACGACCATCAAGAGGATGTAGACCATGCTGCCGACGAAGGAGATCAGCGTCTCTTCGACTTTGGCGTGGGTCATCGCCTTTCTGACGACGCGGGTGAGAATCCTGGCGATCCATTTCCCGAAAACGAAGATCGCCAGGGCACCCAGGATCTTCAATCCGTAGACGAGCCCCAGATCGGCCAGTTTGCTCCACTCTATATGTTGCAGAAACTCAAAATCCAAAAGTTATCCTTAAAAGTCGTAGACGATGCCGACGGTCGTCGTCGTATCGGTCGTATCCAGCTCGTTGCCGTCGTCATCCAGAGCCGGCGTGTTGTCGTACTTGACCTCGAAACCGATGCGAAGAGAGAGGGAGTCGACGATCAGCAGTTTGAGCCCCATCCGCAATACCGTTTCGAAATCGTCCGCATTCTCGAGATCCTCGAGAAAATTGAGTTCCGATTCGAAAGTGTTCTTTTCGGAAAAGTAGTAGTTGTAGTTGGCGCCCAGTTTGAGATAGTGAAAATCGTCGTCGGTTCCGTCGGTGAAGTTTGCCCACCGGTACTGGTAACCGCCCCGCACCTTGAGAAGTTGAATTTTGTCGTCGATGATGACATAGCCGACACCCAGACCGCCGTTGTATTGCTGCTCATACCCTTCGAAGGGATTTCTGAGAAAGCCCGCCTCCGCATAGGTGTACCAACGGTCGCTGTAGTGGTGGTTGACGATGCCGTAGGCGCGGTAGCGCTCGTCGGTTT
>NZ_JAOZOZ010000048.1 GCF_029933015.1 Hydrogenimonas sp.
ATGAAATATACCCCTTCCGAAATCGAAAAGAAGTGGCAGAAGTTCTGGGACGAGCATCGCAGCTTCGAGCCTTCCGAAGGTTACGACAGGCCCAAGAGATACGTTTTGAGCATGTTTCCCTACCCAAGCGGTCGCATCCATATGGGGCATGTGCGTAACTACGCCATCGGCGACGCCATCGCGCGCTACTGGCGCAAAAGAGAGCACAACGTCCTCCATCCCATCGGGTGGGACAGTTTCGGGATGCCGGCCGAGAACGCCGCGATCAAGCATGGCCTCCATCCCAAGAGCTGGACCTACGAGAACATCGACTACATGCGCAAGGAGCTCTCAAACCTGGGGCTGAGCTTCTCCAAAGAGCGGGAGTTCGCCACCAGCGATCCGGAGTACACCCGCTGGGAGCAGCAGTTTCTTATCGAAATGTACGAAAAGGGGATCCTCTACCGCGAATCGACCACCGTCAACTGGTGCGAGAGCTGCCATACGGTCCTGGCCAACGAGCAGGTGGAGGAGGGGCGCTGCTGGCGCTGCGACAATCCCGTCGTTCTCAGGGAGATGCCCGGCTACTATCTGGATATCGTCCGCTACGCCGACGAGCTTCTGGAGGATCTGAAAAAGCTGGAAGGAAAGTGGCCCTCGCAGGTTCTGGCGATGCAGAAAAACTGGATCGGCCGTTCCGAGGGGCTGGCGTTTACTTTCCGCCTCAGTGACGAGAGCATCGAAAAACTGGGAGGCGCGTTCGACGGTTTCGAAGTCTTCACGACCCGGCCCGATACGATCTACGGCGTCACCTACACCGCCCTGGCACCCGAGCATCCCATCGTCAAACGGCTGATCGAAAAAGGGCTGCTGGATAGCGAAACCGCCGAGCGGATCCGGGCGATCGCCAACATGAGCGAAGTGGAACGCGCCAAACAGGAGAAGGAGGGGTATCCTCTGGGGCTGGAGGTGATCCATCCGCTCACCGGCGAAAAGATTCCCGTCTGGACCGCCAACTTCGTACTGGCGAGCTACGGCAGCGGGGCCGTGATGGCCGTGCCGGCGCATGATGAGCGCGACTACGAATTCGCCACCAGATACGGCCTGCCGATCAAACGGGTCATCGAGGGTGGAGAGCTGCCCTACACCGAACCGGGTACGCTGGTCGAGAGCGGCCCTTTCAGCGGCATGAAGAGCGAAGAGGCCAAACGGGCCATCATCGAATATATGGAAAAGGAGGGTCTGGGCAGAGGCAGGGTCAACTACCGCCTGCGCAACTGGGGCATCAGCCGCCAGCGCTACTGGGGGGCGCCGATCCCCTTCATCCACTGCCCCAGCTGCGGCCTGGTGCCCGAAAAGGTGGAGAACCTGCCCGTCACGCTGCCTGATGACGTGGAGATCACGGGCGAGGGAAATCCGCTGGAGAGCCATCCGACATGGAAACGGTGTACCTGCCCCAGGTGCGGCGGCGAAGCGACGAGAGAGACCGACACGATGGATACCTTCGTGCAGTCGTCGTGGTATTTCCTGCGCTACACGACCCCACGAAAATATTGGGACGAGGTACCTTTCAGGAAAGAGGACAGCGACTACTGGATGCCGGTGGACCAGTATATCGGCGGGATCGAGCACGCGATCTTGCACCTGCTCTACGCCCGCTTCTTCACGAAAGTGCTCCGAGACCTGGGATACGTTTCGATCGACGAGCCTTTCGAGCGTCTGCTGACCCAGGGGATGGTGCTCAAAGACGGTGCCAAGATGAGCAAGTCCAAAGGCAACGTCGTCGATCCCGACGCCCTGATCGAGAGATACGGCGCCGACACGGCCCGTCTTTTCATCCTCTTCGCAGCACCCCCGACGCAGGAGCTGGAGTGGAGCGACAGCGGGGTGGAGGGCGCTTTCCGCTTCCTGCGCAGACTTCACGACCGTGCCGCGAAAGTGGAACCCTGCGACGCACTGCCCGCCATCGATCACGGGAGTCTCTCCAGGGAGGAGAAAGAGGCCCGCAAAAAGGTCTACGAAGCGCTGAAGAAGGGTGAAGAGGTCTACGGGGAGCGCTTCACCTTCAACACCCTGATCGCCGCCTGCATGGAGGCGATCAACGCCCTGGACAAGCAGGAGAATCCCGCCGTCTGGCAGGAGGGGATGTGGATCCTCCTCAATCTTCTAGAACCCATCGTCCCCCATATCGCCTGGGAGCTGAGTGACCGTCTTTTCAAACGGAACAATTTTGGCTTGATAGAGACCAAAGAGGAGGTCTTCGCCGTCGATGCCGTCCCGATGGGGGTCTCCATCAACGGCAAGCCCCGGGCCCAGATCGAAGTGGCACCGAACGCCTCAAAAGAGGAGATCCTCGAGATCGCCAGAGCCGCCGTGCCCAAATGGCTGGAGGGCAAAACGGTCGTCAAGGAGATCGTCGTACCGAACAAACTGGTCAATCTGGTCGTCAAATAACTTCAAAGGTGAGAATGTGAGAGTGTGGCAGCGCGGAAGTGGGATAAAAAGAGTGATACATATGACCCTTCTCTCGCTGTTCACCGTTCACTGTTCACTGTTCACTCTGACCGGTTGCGGCTACAAGCCGGCCACGACCTTCACGAAAAAGGTATTCAGCGACAAGATCTACACCGACATCGAAGTCTATCTGCGCGATCCCGAAAACGCCGTGTTGGTCAAGGATGCCCTCAACGAAGCGATCGTCAGCCGTTTCGGAGCCCGCGTGGCCGACAAGGACAAGGCGACGACGATTCTTCACGTGAAGTTCAACAACGTCTCCTTCACGCCGATCCAGTACGATGTCAACGGCTACGCCATCTACTACCGGGCCAAAGTCTCCCTGCAGATCCGCTACCGTTCGCCGAAAGAGAGCGGCACGGAGACGGTGACGGGCTTTTACGACTTTCCGATGCAGCCGCGGGCCATCATCTCCGATGCGCTCCGTTTCCAGGCGATCAAAGAGGGGTCGGGCAAGGCGCTTGACGCCTTCGTGTCGCGCATCACTTTACGGGGGGTGAAACTATGACCGTTCAGGATATCATCAAGCAGTCGCTGCAGGAGATCAAATCGAGAGGCCTGCAGCTGACCCCGGAAGTGTACGGGGAGATTTTCTGCAAGCACGCCAAGCGGGGCAACGTGATCATCGAGGAGTGCCAGAAGCTGGAGAAATTTCTCAAACGCCTCTCCCCGGAACTGCAGAAAAGTATCAAAAACCGGCACGTTTCGAATCTCGACCAGCTGATCCAGTATCTGGGCTCGGAAGTGATGCGGGCCAATCCCGGCAAGAGTTCGGAGATCATCCAGGCCTACGTGCTGCTGGTAAAACGCCTTCTGCAGGCCGTTTCGATGCTGCACAACAAAGAGGCGGCCCAGATGGCCGAAAAGGATGCCAAAAAGATCGCCCCCTATCTGGAAAAGAGCGAGATCGACGCCATCCGCGAGCACTGGAACCGTTTCGTGATGGAGTACGACGACAGTTTTTTGAAAAAACTCTCCCCCTACTGCGCGACGGAGACCGACGATCTTCGGACGATGGTCGAGGAGCTGAGCGAGTGTCTGAAATCCTACAGCGGAGGCGGCGGGGAGTATGCCGTCTTGGCCCAGATCCTGGTGGCGTCGCTGGTCCCTTCCATCGCGTCGGGAATGAACGACGAAATCGCGACGATCAGCGCCCAGATCCGATCCAATCCCGAGCTGCTGACTTCCCAGGCGATGATCGAGGATATCCGCCACATCATCAAAAAGCGGATCGAACTGGACAAAAAGGCGGTCACCTCCCAGATGAGCGAGCTCGACACGATCATCGAGCATATCAACCTGGCGCTGGTGCGGGTCATCGACTTCGGCGACAGCAACTACGACGCCATCACGAAGATCCAGGGCGAACTGGACGAGGTGAACCTGGGAAGCGACTCCTTCGAAATGATCCACGGCAAGCTCCTCTCCATCGCCAGCTCGCTGGAGACCGAAACGCGGGTGCTGGGCGAGGAGATGCGCAAAAGCAAGGAGGAGATCGCCGAACTGCGCCAGAAGGTGAGGATACTGGAGGAGGCGCTGCGGAAAGAGCGGAAAAAATCGGGGACCGACACGCTCACGAAACTCCCCAACCGTCGCGCCATCGACGACTTCATCAAAAAGCAGGAAGCGACTTTCAAACGCTACGGGGACAACTACGCCGTCGTGCTTTTCGATATCGACCATTTCAAGGCGGTCAACGACAATTACGGCCACGACGCCGGCGACGTGGTACTCGCCTCTTTCGGAAAGATGCTGCGCCGTTACAGTCGTGAAGTCGATTTCGTGGGTCGCTGGGGCGGTGAAGAGTTTCTCGTGGTGCTGCCCAAAACCGATCTGAAAGGTGCCGTGCGATTCGCCGAAAAGCTGCGGGAGGTCGTCTCCAAAAGCAAATTCATGTACAAAGGGGTGAGAATCCCGATCACGATCAGCGGCGGGGTGGCCGACAGGATATCGAGCGAGAGCATGGAAGATATGCTCAAACGGGCCGACGAGAACCTCTACCAGGCCAAAGAGGGCGGCCGCAACAAAATCGCCGCCTGATGTGATGGGCTTTAAACAAAACCTCTCGGAGTTTCTGGCGAGCAAACCTCTCTACTACGACAAGATCGATCTCTCCCGCATGCCCAAAGCCTATGCCGAAGTCGCGCCGCATCTGCGGCTCGGAAGCGTCGTCCATCTGATCGGCACCAACGGCAAAGGGAGTACGGGACGCATGCTGGCGACGCTGCTGATGCATGAGGGATTCGGGGTCGGGCACTACAGCTCTCCCCATATCGTGAGCTTCAACGAGAGAGTCTGGATCGACGGCAGCGACGCCTCCGACGAAACCCTCGAAAGAGCCCACCGGAAGCTGATGGGATGGCTTCGATCGGAAACGGCCGAATCTCTCAGCTATTTCGAATATACGACACTTCTGGCTCTGGTGGCCTTCGAGGGGCTCGACTACATCGTGCTGGAGGCGGGACTCGGCGGGGAGTTCGACGCGACCGGCGTCGTGCCGAAAACCCTTTCGGTCGTGACGCCGATCGGCATCGACCATCAGGCCTTTCTGGGAGAGACGATCGGGGAGATCGCCGCCACGAAACTCAGAAGCATCGACCGCCGGGCCCTGCTGGCGCGCCAGAACGACGCGCGGGTCTACCGGGTCGCCGAAGGTATCGCCGCTCAGAAAGGTGCCGAACTCTACCGGGCCGAAGAGGTGGTGGAGGATACGTACCGTAGGATGATCGAAGAGGCTGCGGCTTCGCTGGAGTGGCCCCGCTATCTTGTCGACAATGCCGAAACCGCGGCCGCGGCGTTCAGGCTTTTGTGCGGAAAGTATCCTGACCCGGAGCTTTATCGTAGGATCCGTCTCAAAGGGCGTTTCGAGAAGATCGCGCCCAACGTCATCCTCGACGTGGGCCACAACCCCCTGGGTGCGAAAGCGGTGGCCGAAGCCCTTGACGGAGAGAAGAGAATTCTGGTATACAACGCACTGAGCGACAAGGATGTGGAAGAGATCCTGGGTATCCTGAAGCCCGTCGTCGAGCGTGTCGAGATCATTCCGATCGAAAGCGAACGGGCGATGGCGCTGGAGAAAATATGTGACATCGCCGAAAAGACGGGGCTTGAAGTGGAAAATTTCAGAAGGGTGGAATCTAAGAAGAGGTATCTGGTCTTCGGCTCCTTCGTCGTGGCGGAAGCCTTTTTGAAACGGTTCGAAGCGGTCCGATGAAACATAGATTTCTGATCACGATCACAGATACGGAGAGTTTCAGGCAGTTTACGCTGAACCAGATTTTCAAATGGATCGTGGGAGTCGTTGCGTTTGGAATCGTGGCGGCGGGTGTCGCGACCTGGTTCTATATGAAGTGGCTCGAAGATGCCTACGACGAGGCGAAACTGCGGCAGAAGGTGCTCGAACGCAACATCGCGACCCTCGAAAAGAGTGTGGAGGGGCTGAATCTGCAGATCGATGAGCGGCAGAAGGCGCTGGATCGGCTCGGTGACCGCCTCAGCGACCTGGAGATACTGGTCGGGGAGAAGCCCGACGCGAACTTTTCGACGCCGACGAGAGTGGAAAACGTCACTCTCTCCGCCGCGCAGCTGGCGCTGCTCTTTTCGATCGTCCCCAACGGCGAGCCCCTGCCGATGGAAGGCATCACCAGCGCTTTCGGATGGAGAAAACATCCGATCCGAAAGACCCGGGAGTTTCATCCGGGCATCGACCTGCGGGCGAAACGGAGCAAACCGGTCTGGACCACGGCCGACGGCGTGGTGGAGTATGCCGGCTACCACAAACGCAGCGGATACGGCAATCTCGTCATCATCGACCACGGTTTCGGCTTCAAAACCTACTACGGTCACCTGAAAAAGACGAGTGTCAGAAAAGGGGATACCGTCGTCAAGGGGGATCTGATCGGACTCAGCGGCAATACGGGGCTCAGTACGGCGCCCCATCTGCACTACGAGATACGATTTCTCACCAGGCCGGTGAACCCCTACTGGTTCATCAAATGGAAAAAAGAGAGTTATCGCACCATCTTCAGGAAAGTGAAACAGGTACCATGGGAATCTCTGATCGCACTGACGGGGCATATGGCCGCCCAGGCCCTACCACCGTCGTCGCCCCCGGCACGACCGTAAAGGGCGACATCCACAGCATCGGCGGCGTCCACGTCGACGGTGAAATCGAAGGCAACGTCGAAGCCAAAAGCTACGTCATCGTGGCCAAGGGGGCCGTGATCCACGGGGACGTCCATGCCGCCGAAGTCTATCTGGGGGGCATCGTCATCGGCGACATCTGGGCCCTGGAGGTGGAGAGGTACGGGACGGGGATCTGCCACGGTACCATCGAAGCCTTCAAAATCAACGAACACGGAAAGAAAGAATGATCGAAACCAATCTCTACGCCTTTTTCGAATCCGGGGAGCGTCCCGATATCGTGATCGTCGAAGACGACAAAGAGGCGGCAGCCGCCGCCACCATCGCGAAACTCCACGGTATCGAAAGTGTCGTGCTGCCCGATTTCAGGGCGACGTGGGGCGAAGATCTGCGAAGCTGGAGGGAGGAGCTCTTCGCGCTGGGCGAGGCGCTGAAGCGTTTCTACCGAACGGGAGAAAACCGCAAAGAGGCGATGCTGATCGCCCCCTTTCATACACTGCTCTATCCTCTGCCCCGGCCGGAGCTGCTGGGGAGTTTCACCATCGAATTCGGCGAAGACCTGGATCTGGATGCGCTCAAGGAGCGGCTCTACGCATGGGGGTACAGTTTCGTCGATGTCGTCGAGGCGCCCGGGGAGGTGTCGGTGCGGGGCGACATCATCGACATATTCAGCCCCGGCAGCGAGACCCCCTGGCGCATCAGCCTCTTCGATACCGAAGTGGAGAGCATCCGTCCCTTCGAGGTGGAGACCCAGAAATCCGACAAGAGCGAAGAGCTCGAATCCGTCACGATCGACGCGGCGCTCTTTTCGCTGGAGAAGGAGGCGTTCGAAGCGCTGCGGAAACGGTGCGAGGCGAGTGACGCCGACGTCTTCGTCAAGGACGCGAACGCCCTGGGACTCTGGTATCTGGAGGATATGGCCCGGGATCCGATGGAGGGGCGCGGCGCAGTGTTGGCCAGGGAGCTTTCCGAAGAGATCGCTTTTGCCTACGAACACGCTTCAAAGGCGCTGCCAAAAGAGCGCTTCGAACTGCCCGTCGTGCCGGAGACGGAGAGGATCAAGGCGATCGAGCCGATCAACGTCGATCTGCTGACGGAACACTATCCCGACAGGGAGCTGGTCATCATCGCCGAGAGCGAGGCGCTGGTGCGCCGCAGCCCGATCAGGGAGATCGCGAAGGCGACGATCCTCAAGGATGCCGGCGTCGTCAACCTTCTCACGCCCGAGCGCATCATCGTCTCTCTCAACAAACCCTTCAAAAAGAGAGCCGCCAAACGCCCGACGATCCTGCTCGACGATTTGAAACCCGGCGATTACGTGGTGCACGAAAACTACGGTGTCGGTATCTTCAAGGGGATCGAACCCCACCAGGTGCTGGGCGCCGTACGGGATTTCGTCCATATCCAGTACCAGAACGACGACACGCTGCTGCTGCCGGTGGAAAACCTCGACATGATCGACCGCTACATCGCCGAAGGGGGATCGCTGCCGGTGCTCGACCGCCTGGGCAAGGGCGGGTTCGGGCGGCTCAAGGCGAAGGTCAAGGAGCGGCTTTTCGCCATCGCCTCCGAGATCGTCAACATGTCGGCGAAGCGGATGCTCATCAAAGGGGCCGTGATCCGCACCGATTTCCCGGAACTGGCGGAGTTCAGGGAGGCGGCGGGATTCGAGTACACGCCCGATCAGGTGACGGCGGTGGAGGAGATCTTCGCCGACCTCTCCAGCGGGCGGGTGATGGACCGGCTGCTTTCCGGCGACGTGGGATTCGGCAAGACCGAGGTGGCGATGAACGCCATCCTCGCCGTGGCCAAAAGCGGCTACCAGAGCGCCTTCGTCGTGCCTACCACGCTGCTGAGCGCCCAGCACTTCAAAAGCGTCAAGGCCCGGCTGGAGCCTTTCGGCGTGCGTGTGGAGAAGCTCGACCGCTTCACGACGGCCAAACACAAGCGGCAGATTCTCGAGCGGCTCGAAAAGGGCGAGCTCGACCTGGTGATCGGCACCCACGCCCTGCTGGGGGCGAAATTCGCCAATCTGGGGCTGGTGATCATAGACGAGGAGCACAAGTTCGGCGTCAAACAGAAAGAGGCGCTCAAGCAGATGAGCATGGACGTGCACGTACTCTCCATGAGCGCCACGCCGATTCCCCGCAGTCTCAACATGGCGCTCTCCAAGATCAAAGGATACAGCGAGCTGCGCACGCCTCCGACGGAGCGCAAGGGGGTGCGTACCTTCGTCAAGAGTTTCGACGAGACGGTGGTCAAGGAGGCCGTGATGCGGGAGCTGCGCCGGGGCGGCCAGCTCTTTTACGTCTACAACTCCATCGCCGGCATCGAGAGCAAGAAGGCGGAACTGCTGGAGATCCTGCCCGATCTGCGTATTCTGATTCTCCACTCCAAAATCACGGCGGCGCAGACGGAAAAGGAGATGCTGAGATTCGAAGAGGGCGAATACGACCTGCTGCTTTCCACCTCCATCATCGAATCGGGCATCCACCTTCCCAAAGTCAATACGATGATCGTCGACGGGGCCGATCGCTTCGGCATGGCCGACCTGCACCAGCTTCGCGGCCGTGTGGGGCGCGGAAAGGTGGAGGGGTACTGCTACTTCCTCGTCGAAAACAAGGACGCGCTCAGCGATCAGGCCAAACGACGCCTCATCGCCCTGGAGTCCAACTCCTTCCTGGGAAGCGGCGCCGTACTGGCCTACCACGACCTGGAGATCCGAGGCGGCGGCAACCTGATCGGCGAGAGCCAGAGCGGCCACATCAAACAGATCGGCTACGCGCTTTACCTGAAGATGCTCGAGGACGCCATCCGTGCCCTGACGCAGGAGGGGACGCCCGAGAGAAAGAGCGTGGAGGTGAAACTCTCCATCACCGCCTACATCTCCGACGAGCTGGTCCCCCACGATCGGGTGCGGCTGGAACTCTACCGGCGTCTGAGCGCATGTGCCGAACCCCACGACGTGGTGGAGATCGAAGCGGAGATCGAGGACAGGTTCGGTCGGCCCGATCTGCCGACCCGGCAGTTTCTGGATCTGGTGACGATCAAAGTGCTGGCGGCGAAAAAGGGTGTGGAGCGGATCAGCAACTACAACGAAAACATCACGATACAGTATAATGAGAGTGACAAAACCTACCTCAAAGCGCGCAGCAGGGACGACGACGATCTGATCGCGACGGTGCTGGAAGCGCTGAGAAGGTAGAAAAGAGGCATAGTTCGATCGATCTGTGAAGGGGAAAGGAAGCGGGTGAAAAAGTGTCTGATCGTATTGGTCTCTCTCTCCATCGCCGGAGCGGGAGAGTACTATTACATGAACGGCGACAGACGGGTGGAGCTCCAGCCGGTCGAATCGAGAGGTATTGGAGTGAGAGAGTACGGCGGAACGAAACCTTTTCTGCTTGAAAACGGTGAGAAGATCGAGGTGGCCAACCGCATCATCGTCAAATTCTCCTCATTGGAAAATCTGGATGCCTACGAAGCGGAGTATGGATTGAGACCGCTCAAGAGGATCGGAGGAAAGATTTTTCTCTTCGAGACCGATTCTATCGAGATGGCACTGGATGCGGCCAATGCGCTTGAAAAAAGAGCGGATGTCGTCTATGCGCAACCCGATATTCTGAAAACCAGGAGATTGCGATGAAGCCGGGGTGGCGTGCCGCTGCTTTGCTGCCAATTCTGATCGCGGTCACCCTTCTTTCCGGATGCGGCGGCGGAGGCGCAGGAAGCGAATTTTCGGACAAGAGTTGCACGCTTCAGGAGTACAACAAGAGCAACCTTCCCGCTCTGCCCGGCATTTCGGTCGTCGCCGACAACCCTCTTTACTATCAGCAGTGGGCTATCCACTACGACCGTTACTTCTACTATGGCAACGATATCGATGACGAAGCCTCGATCCATATGAGCGAAGAGCACCGTTTTCTGGGACGTGGCGTGAAGGTCGCGGTGATCGACGACGGGCTCGACGTGGACCACGAGGATCTTGTGGGGGCGGTCGTCGCCACCTACGATGTGGCTACGGGAATGACGGATGTGAGGCCCACACGGGATACGCAAAATCACGGCACCGAGGTGACGGGTATTATCGCCGCCAGAAACAATGCCATCGGTCTGCTGGGGGTGGCTCCGGAAGCGGAGGTCTATTTCATCCGGCTTCCTTTCGGCCGCAGCGTGAGTACATTCGAGATCGTCGAAGCTTTCGAGAAAGCGAAAGAGTGGGGTGTGGATGTCATCAACTGCAGCTGGGGAAGCGGCGATGTGGATCCGGCTGTGAGAGATATCATCGCCGATCTTGCCACCCATGGACGTAACGGCAAAGGGACGGTCATCGTCTTCGCGGCGGGTAACGAGGATCAGCCGATCGGAAAGGATGAAGCCTCCCTCCCGGAAGTGATCGCCGTGGGCGCGACGAATAGAGAGAATCTTAGAAGCAGTTACAGCAATTACGGAGAATCCCTGGATATCATGGCTCCAGGTGGCGAGTATATCGGGCTTACGACACTCGATCAGATGGGCAGTGCCGGCTTGTCGAGCCGTGATCCCGACTATCTCGAGTATGACGATCCTTACAATGCATTCGGGGGTACTTCCGCTTCTGCACCCATCGTAACGGGGGTCGTGGCGCTTCTGCTCGAAGCCAATCCCAATCTGACCCGACAAAACGTTCAGAACGTTCTGGCATGCAGTGCGGACAAGATAGGTAGGATTCCCTATGGCGGGGATGGTTTCAACGACTATTACGGCTACGGGAAAGTCAATCTGAAAAAGGCTATGGCACTGGTCCGATAGGAGGTTGTATGAGAGAGCTTTTTATATTGCGTCATGCCAAATCGAGTTGGGACGATCCGACCCTGAGCGATTTCGAACGTCCCTTGAACAGACGGGGAAAAGAGGATGCGCCTTTGATGGGCGAGCATCTGAAAGAGTTGGGTGTCAGACCGGATCTGATCGTCTCGTCTCCCGCGAAACGGGCGAAAAAGACGGCGAAGATCGTGGCGGAAGCGCTGGGATACGATCCCGACGCCATCGAGTGGAGAGAGGGGATCTACGAAGCCTCGCCCCAGTCTCTGCTCTATCTGGTCTGCCAGCTGCCGGACAACGCCAAACGGGTCATGATCGTAGGCCACAATCCGGGACTGACGATGCTGGCCAACATGCTGGGGGATATAGCCATCGACAACATCCCCACCGCCGGATG
>NZ_JAOZOZ010000049.1:0-4728 GCF_029933015.1 Hydrogenimonas sp.
CATGTCTATCAAAATCGTCGCAAAAAACAAGAAAGCCTTTCACGACTACGAGATCATCGAAAAACTCGAAGCGGGTATCGAACTGCTCGGCAGCGAGGTGAAGTCGATCCGTATGGGACGTGTCAACCTCAAAGACAGCTATGTCCGCATTATCAAAGGCGAAGCGTGGGTCTTCGGAATGCATATTTCGTTTCTCGAAAGCACCAATCCCCACTACAAACCCGACGAAAAACGGCCCAGAAGACTGCTGCTGCACCGCAAACAGATCGATAAATGGTATGGAAAGATGAAACAGGAGGGGCTTGCCATCGTACCGTTGATGCTCTACTTCAACGAACGAAACAGGGCCAAACTGCAGATCGCTCTGGCGAAAGGAAAGAAACTCCACGACAAACGGGAGACATTGAAGAGAAAAACCGCCGAGCGGGAAGCCCGGGCGGCGATGAAAAACCGATACTGAGACGGACTCAGTGCTTTTTCATCTGGAAAATGGTCCAAGTGGGTACGATTCCCACAGCCGCGGCGGCATAGATGGCCCCAATCATTTCCATCGGTGTCATTCGAACTCCTTGTTATAATATTTTATAATCCAGATTCTCTCTTTTTCCACCTTTGATATAGTTTAATTTACTGATTGTTTTTACTTTTTTTCATAAATATATTTTATTTTAATGAAGCTCAGAACATCCACTTATATAGTTGTATGGGTTTTTTTGGCACAATAATGCCAGATACCATCTTCAAAGGAGAAGGCCATGTTTTCCACCATGCAGAATCAAAAGAAAGCGGAAGAGTTGATTCAGGACGCGAAGAACATGATCGCGGCGATCGACGAGAAGTTTCAGAAAGCCAAAGAACGGCTCGAAAAGAAGGTCGCCGAAATCGATGCGATCCGATCACAGGTGACGAAACAGACACTCGCGAGATTCCGCAAGCGGTTCGAAAGCATCGAAAACGAAAACCCCATCGAATTGACACCGGTGGCCGAGACACCTTTCTCCGAGCAGTTGCAGCCACTCTACGAAAAGGCCGATGTCGAGCCTGTGGAGGTCAGGGATGTGAAAGGGGGCAAGGGGGGTGCCTTCTTCGTCTCCCTGATCGCGGCGCTCGTGACCGTCGCAGCGGCGCTGGTCATCGGCGCCGTGGGTACCGGCCAGCCGCTCGTCAAAGAGACCTTTACCGACATTCCGAGGATAGAAAAGATCCTGACATGGCTAAGCGGCGGCGCGTTCAATCCCGATATGGGAAATCCGGCTTTCGGCGCCGTGGTGCTGGGAATTGCGGCGATCGCGGCATGGATGATCACATGGTCGATCATGATGGGCAAAGCGGCGAAGCGCAACCTCGAAACCGCCGAGGCGATCTATAACGAAGCGGAAAACTATCACAGCAAAAAGACACGATATACCGATGCCATGGACGCCCTGGTCGAAGAGCTCGATGCCTTCGAGAAGATTCTCGAAACCTGCGACATCTATATGCAGGAGTACAATGCCGTACTTCAGCGTATCATCCATACGGAAGGGACCGACTACGAGGCGTACCGCAACGTATCGAAAGATATCGTCAATCGGGCGGCCGAATGCGCCGAGGCGCTGGTACCCCTGCTCAATATCGCCATCGTTACGACTGAAGGCACACCATCGAAGCAGCTCTCCGACGCCATCGCCCATGGGGAGCGTATCGTCCTCGCTCTCATGGAAGAGAGACCGATCCCATCCGCAGACGAGCTGGCGGAAGCCTCCAAAGAGGATGAGGAAGCGATATTGTTGCCTCCCCGAGAGAACGAAGAGGAGTCTCTCGAGATAGAGACACCGGAAGAGACGAAAATCGTCTAGAAGCTATCTCAAAAATCCTGACGGGGGCACGACGACCAAAACTACCAATCGGCATCCCGGGCTATTATCGACCGAGGTATTCACCCAGAGCGTGATGCCGAATCCTCAACTTCGCTGTGAAACCGCCCCAGAAGGAAAAAAGAGGAGGCTGAACCCTTACGGGTTCATCGCTTCGACCGCCTCGAGCAGATCGATGCCCGCTTCGTTGACACCGTTCCTGCCCAGGTATTTCGCCTCCCGGGCCGCCACCCACGCCTTCTCGAAGGCTTCGGGCGAGAGGCCGCTGCGGCGGTAGGCCTCTTTGTGATGGGAAGGCTGGATGCGGATCCGCTTCTCCTTCTCATAGAGCGTGCCCACTTCCGCCACCGCTTTGACGACCCGGTAGATGAGAGGCGTCACCGGCGCGCCGAACCCTTCGGGCACGCCGCTTAAGGCCCGGTCCATCAGTTCACCCGCTTTTGTCTCCACGATGTGCCCGTCGCTGAGCACCTCCACGAACCCGCGGGCTTCGAGCATGTCCAGCGCCCCTTCCATCATGTGGCGGTCATGCTCGTCCTTCGCCTCGGCCAGCAGCTCGTCCACTGTCATGCCACGACTGGGAATGCGTTTGAAGATATCCATTTCGTAGCGTGTCATGAAGGGCTTGCGCCTCACGCTCTCGGAAAGTTCGGCGTAGAACTCTCCACGAGGTCCCGGGCCGTACTCGCCCAGCACCTTCTCTTCCCTTGCCTTGGCCACCCACTCGCGGTTGGGCACCTCGAAGGGGCGTTTGGCCAGCTTGAGACACTTGACGGCCGCCGAAGAGATGGGACGGAGCTCTTTTCGCATATCCTCCGCCACCTTTTTACCCGCCTCGGTGGCGACGAAGCGTTCCTTGCCCTTTTCGTCCTGCGTCGCCTCCACCAGGCCGAATGCCTCCAGGGCGAAGAGGTACTCGTGGATGTCGAAGTGGCTCTCGAACCACTTCATCTGCTCCTTCGCCTCCATGAAGCGCTCGGCGATCTGCCGCTTCTTCACGGGCATCTCGTCGAGCCGTCGGCCGTATTTCTCCACCAGCGTCTTGTACTCTTTGACCTTCTTGTCGACCATCTCTTTCTTGATATCCTCGGCATCCGCGCCGCCCAGGCTTTCTACCGCCAACAGCGTTTCGGCCATCTCCTGGGTCAGGGCGAAGCTGAAAAGCCGCTTTTCGACGCGGTTTTTCAGCAATGCACGTAGCGCCATCAGCGCCTCGCCGGCGGGCAACAGCTCCTCTTTGTCGTCGATGTAGCCCATCATCTCCAGCTGCGCCTTCGCCTCTTCGTTCACCGGCTCACCGTCATAGACCGCGGCCACCAGGTCCATCACCAGCGGATCGATGATATCCCCGTCACTCACAGCGGCACCGTTTTCGAGCACCTTGCGCACCGCCCGGCCTATGCCGGTAAACGCGGCGATGTCGCCGTGGGGCACCGAGTAGGCGAGGATGCGCATCGCTTCCAGTCGCTCCTTCTGCGCGTCGTCGAAAGGCATATGCGACGCCTCCGTCGGCCCGACCGGCGCCGTGAGAATGAGGTGCGCCAGTTCGCCGTCGACCTTCAAGACGGGCTCGATAGCTTCGAACGCATCCAGCACCGCCTCGGCTTCGGGGCTCAGCCGCATCGTATCGATCTTGCGCGCCCTGTCGTGCACCTTCTGCGCGAAGCCCCGCTTCTTCAGAGACTCCAGGGCCAAAGGCGCCACATTGCCGCTTCGGCGGGCGTTCTCCATCATCGCCAAAACCTCGCTTCCGATCCAGCGGAAGCGGGGATCCCAGTCGCTCACCTTCTCGACGGCCCCTTTTTCCACCAGAGCCCGCAGCGCCCTGGCCACGCTCTCACCGCCGTAGGTCAGCGACACCGATGCCGGTGTGGGAAAACGCACCAGCCCCGCCGCTTCGAGCTCACCGAGCCCCTCTTCGTTGAGCCTGCTCACGTCGATCTCCCGCTCGGGGCTCTCCAGCAGTGCCAACAGATGTTTCGCCTGATCTTTTTTGATCACCATATCACGCTCCTTTTTCTTTCGTGTTTTGGCGACATTGTAGAACAGGCGACAAAAAGTTACCGCGACCTAGGGCGCAGTAGCGAAGATTTCAGCGAAGAAGTTCGGGAATGTCGGCGGCGGGGACGGGGCGGCTGAAGAGGTAACCCTGCATCTCGTCGCACCCCAGCTCCCGCAGCAACGCCTGCTGCTCGGCGGTTTCGACCCCTTCGGCGATCGTGGAGAGCCCCAGGGCTTTGGCCAGGGCGATCGAAGCCTTGACGATGGCCCGGTCCGATTCGTTTTCGACGATATCCATCACGAAAGAGCGGTCGATTTTCAGTTTGTCCACGATAAACTGTTTCAGATTGGCCAGTGACGAGTAACCCGTTCCGAAATCGTCGATGGAAAACTTGAATCCCATCTCCTGTAGCGACGTGATGGTCTGATATCCCAGTTTTTTGGAGTGCATGAACGTCGTTTCTGTAATTTCGAATTCGATATTCGACGGATCGATCCCATAACGCCCTATCGTCTCTTCGACGAAAGGTCCCCATCCCTCGTCCATCAACTGCCTTCGGGAGAGGTTGATCGCCACGAGAAGATTTTCGATACCCTCCTCTCTCCATAGAAGAATCTGTCGACAGCACTCTTCGAAAACCCACTTCCCTATTTTGAGAATGAGATCGCTCTCCTCGGCGATCGGAATGAACTCAGCCGGCGAGATGAGACCGAGAATCGTCTCGTCGACACGCAGAAGCGCTTCGACTCCCGTCACCTTCCCGCTTCCTAGATCCAGCTGCGGCTGATAGAGAAGATAGTAACTTTCATGCCGCAGCGCATCCTTGAGAGCCCGCTCGATCATGTAGTGCCGCTTGACGTTGGTGTCGAG
>NZ_JAOZOZ010000049.1:4828-11542 GCF_029933015.1 Hydrogenimonas sp.
GATGTTTTCGATAATCAGCAGAAACTCGTCTCCTCCCAGACGACCGAATATGTCGCTTTCTCTGAGTACGTTTTTTATCCGTTCGGCACACTCGACGAGGACTTTGTCCCCCGCACTGTGGCCGGCCGTATCGTTGATCTCCTTGAAGTTGTCCAGATCGATGAAAAAGAGCGCTCCGCTCTTTTCGTTCCGTTTGGCCCGCTTGAGCGCTTCGTCCAGCCGTTCGAAAAGAAGCGTCCGGTTGGGAAGTTTCGTCAGCGCATCGTGTGTGGCGGTGAATCGAAGCTTCTCTCTCGATGCCTGCAGCTCCGAAATATCCGTCAGCATCGCCACCCGATAGGTCGCTTCGCCGTTTTCGTTGAAGACGGTATCGATGGTCAGCCACGCGAGAAGTTTCGATCCGTCGTCTCTGATGACGGTCACTTCGCCGTGGAAATAGTTTTTCGTATCGATGGAGCGATAGATATGTTCCATCGTTGCCCGATCGAGAAAACGGCTGAAATCTTTCAATCTGAAACCGGGAAGCCGATCCTTTTCGATCCCGAGCATCCGGCAGAAAGCATCGTTGATCTCCAGATAGTCTCCGTCTCTCGAGGCGATCAGAATGCCTTCCGTCGCATCCTCGAATATCTTTTTGATGACGTTGAGATATTCGATCGATTTCTTTTCCGCCGTCATATCCCGCACGATGGCGATCGTCGTGCGCTTTCCATTCTCCTTGATGTTGGTGGGCATGATACGCGCCTCGAAAAAGCGCCTCTCTGCTTTCACCGCCATCGAATAGTTGATGATTTTGAGCTGGTTGGTTTCGATCGCCTCTTTCGTGGCATCGTAGAAGATTCTGGAATACTCTTTTGGAAAGATCTCATCCATCTTTTTTCCGATGATCCGATCACGGGGAATGTAGAGGAGCTCATCCCTTCCCTGGGAGAGGATATCCAGGTATCGGCCATCTTCGTCCACATAGAAGATAAGATCGGGAATCACTTTGATCAGGGCGGAGATTCTATGCTGGTAGCTCTCTTTGGAGGCTTCGAGCAGCTCTTCCATCTCTTTTGACGAGATCTCCAGCGATCGCTCCAGCAGATATCGGTCTTCGTCGTTGCTGACGAATGTCTCGTCGACTTTTTCTAAAAATTTGGACCACCCTTCCGACGATGGCACACGATCGACCGAAAGACCGCTCTTTTTGAGAATTCTACGAAGCAGACGATGCATTCACTCTTCCCAGATCAGTGTCAATGTCATCGTCTGGTTATGCAGATCGCACGCTCCGGAGTGCATCGGCGAGATCTCACCGTAGGAGTAGAATCCGATCTGACGCGTCCCTTCGGGAAGGACATCCAGTGTCGCTTCCAACTCCTCTTCCGTTCTCTGTTTGAGCAGAAGCTTTCTTCCGACACAGCTGATGGCGATACCGAGGGCATCCATACGGATATCTCTGTTTTCTGCCATCGTTTCCGCCGCTTCGTAGGCACCGTCGATGAGCCGGTCGAAATTGGCTTTCATGAACGTCGCGTATCCCCCTTCGGGCATATCCCCGGCGAAAGTGATCGACTGCTCCGCTTCGTTGACGGCCAGAACGGTCCGCACTTTCGTCTCTTCGCTCTCTTTCGACTCCCTGATCGCCAGGGGAAAGAGCAGAGCGCTGGCCGGAAGCTCTTCGGCATGTTTTCCCAGATAGCGTTTGTACACCTCCAGCGCCGGCTCGTTGTTGAGGGTGTAGAGAATGTTTTTCTTCGAAGATGTGATCTCACGTTCGATACCGAATCTGTCCCATCCCCCTTTGTATCCCGATGCGATCCTGAAATCCTCGCCGTAGAAACCTATGGCGCTGACCACCTCGGGTTGCGGGCGACACATTTCCGTCAGAATGTAGGTCTTTTCGAATCTGTCGTCGTCACCGGCCAGACCACCTGTGACGATGATTTCTGGAGAAATGACACTGTTGATACCCGCTGCCAGTTCCGAACCGTTGATCGTCAAACCTTCACTTATGACAAAAATCGCCTTCAAATCTTCGGCAACGAGTGAAGCCGCAAGTTCCCTGCCGATCTTTTTCGACGCTTCGGGTGAGGCGATCGGACATTCGACCTTTTTCACTCGGCTCTTTTCCAGACGGACGACGGCGACGACCAGTGAATGTTCGAAAAGCTCGGCGTCGAAAATCTCTCCCGCACTCGAACAGCCCGCTTTGAGAGATTTCGGGTAGGCCCGGCATATCTCATCGATCGCTCTGTTCACCTCACCGTTTCTTCCCATTTCCCCGAACATCAGCAGCAGTGTCGAATCGGAGTCCAATGAGGTGTCGAAGGGTTCGTTCCACCCATCGGTAAAACGATACAATCGGAGTTTCATCATATTTCCTTATTGCAAAACAGCTCTATATCGATAGATAATATCGAGAATTTCGGCGATTTTGTTAGGAAGCTGACGAAAAAAGTCTTTTTTTCTTCACGACTCCGGCAAAATGGAAGCATGCACTATCTTGACGGGTTTGAGGGGCCGGTCGGATCTGTCGGTCGCGACGTTGGAGATCCTGTAGACGGTTTCCATTCCCTCCTTGACAGTGCCGAATATCGAATAGTGTCCGTTGAGCCAGGGAGCCCGGCCTACGGTGATGAAAAACTGGCTCCGGTTCGTATTGGGGCCGGCGTTGGCCATGGCCAGAATACCCGGTCTGTCGAAGACGACATTGGGGGCGAACTCGTCTTTGAAGGGTTTGTGCCAGATCGAATCGCCACCCCGTCCCGTTCCTGTCGGATCGCCGCTTTGGATCATGAAACCCCGGATGATACGATGAAAGGGAACCCCGTCGTAATACCCCTCTTTCACATGGGTCAGAAAGTTCTCCGCAGCCATCGGAGCCCAATCCTCCCTGATCTGCAAAACGACATCGCCCATCGTCGTCTGAAGTCTGACCAGAGGATGCTTCTGCGCGGCTTTTGGGAGTTCCGCAGGCTGTGCGAAGAGCGAGATTACCGCAAAAAGCAGAGAAAAAACGAGTCGTTTCATAACAGTCACCTTGTCATGGATTGTAATGTAATGGAAGAGTATTTTAGCGAAAAAGGGAGAATGGATCGGTGTGGTGAGTAAAGCCCCAAAGGGAGAGGGGCTCGTAATTATTTGCGGCGGAGCTCTTTGATACGCGCCGCTTTACCGCGGAGGTTGCGCAGATAGTAGAGTTTCGCACGGCGGACACGTCCGCGGCGAACCACTTCGATCCCTTCGATGCTGTCGCTATAAAGCGGGAAGATACGCTCGACGCCGACATTGTTCGCGCCGATCTTGCGGACGGTGAAACTTTTGCCGGTTCCCTCGCCGCGGATGGAGATACAGACGCCTTCGAAGTTCTGTACACGGGTTTTGTCGCCCTCTTTGATGTTTACCGCTACGCGGACCGTATCGCCGGCTCG
Organism: Hydrogenimonas sp.; assembly: GCF_029933015.1. GTDB lineage: Bacteria > Campylobacterota > Campylobacteria > Campylobacterales > Hydrogenimonadaceae > Hydrogenimonas. The sequence goes on from NZ_JAOZOZ010000049.1 coordinate 8,245, forward strand.
GAAGTCCGGGATATTCTTGCTTGCCATCTGAGCTTGTTCGAAAGACTCAATATATCGATTTTTCATCACTTTCCCTTTGGGTAAATTTCAGATATCGTTCGGGTCGAAAATATTTTGTTTTGGCCAATGCCAGCCTTTTTTTCAGGGCGTTAATTTTACTATGATTTCCCTTTAAGAATTCTGAAGGAATACTTAAATTATGGAAACTTTTAGGTCGTGTGAACGAGGGGGCCTCCAGAAGATACGATTCGAAACTCTCCGCTTCCAGAGATTGGGCATTTCCAAGCACACCCGGCACCAGCCGGCTGATCGCGTCGGCCATCACCAGAGACGGGAGCTCGCCCCCCGTCAGGATGTAGTCGCCGATGGAAAAGACCTCATCGGCCCAGAGCTCGATCACCCGCTCGTCGATCCCCTCGTATCGTCCGCTGACGAAGGCGACATGCCTTTTCTGCGAAGCGAGCCGCTTCGCGTCGCTCTGCCTGAAGGGTTTGCCCACCGGTGTCGTGAAGACGATATGCACCTGCGGCGACTCCGCCCTGAGGTGCTTCAGCGCATCGTCGAGAGGCTGGGCCATCATCACCATGCCCGCACCGCCGCCGGCCGCCGTATCGTCCACTTTGCGGTGTTTGTCCGCCGTAAAATCCCGGGGGTTGAGGAAATCGACCGACAGAAGACCCTTTCCGATCGCCCGCTTCAGGATGGAGTCTTCGAAATAGCCCTCCATCAGGGGTCTGAAAAGCGTCACGAAGGTAAAACGCATCAGCTCGCTTCCAGAATCGCTCTGGCGCCCCGGGTCAGAACCTTTTTTCCCTCCAGGTCGACACGATCGACGTATCGGTCGATAAAGGGGATCAGGAAACTGCCGGGGGCACCGGCCTCCTCGAGACCGGGCGCCGTCTCGACGACCATGTAGTCGGTCCCTGCGAGACGCTCGATATCCCTGACACGCCCCAGGGTCTCCCCATCCTCTTCCACCGTCAGCCCGATGATCTGATACCAGAAGTACTCGCCCTCTTTCAGATCACAGGCCTCTTCGCCCGCCTCCTTCGTCGTGTAGAGGTAGGCGTTCGTCAGCTTTTTGGCCTCGTCCACGTCCTCGATCCCTTCGAAGCGTACCGTGCCCCGCTCCGGATTGTAGGAGCGCACGGTCAGATCGCCGCGATCGCTCATGAAACGGGCACCTTTTTTGAACTGTTCGGGGAAATCTGTCAGGAGGTTGAGGCGCAGATCGCCGCGGAGACCCACCGTCTTTCCGATACGTGCGACGGGAAGTTTTTCGGGCTCTTTCACCCTTCTCACTCCTCCGTCGTTCGTACGTTGACGCGGTAGCTGATGCCGTCTTTGGCTTTGCAGCCGCTGATCACCGTTTTGAGGGCGTTGATCATACGCCCCTCTTTTCCGATCAGCTTGCCGGCGTCCTCTTTGTGCGCGTAGATGACGATCTCGTCGAAATTTTCGCCGAGACTTCTCCGCTCGACGCTGATCTCTTCCGGGTGGGAGACGATCAGTTTCGCGAAATCGCGCACAAAGGCTTCGATCATCGTCTTACTTTCCGGCGAGTTTCTTGACGCGTTCGCTGGGCTGCGCACCGACGCTCAGCCAGTAGTTGTAGCGCTCTTCGTCGAGTTTGACGGTCGCAGGCTCGGTCATCGGATCGTAGTAGCCGATGCTCTCGATCCAGCCGCTGTCGCGGCGCTTGCGGCTGTCTGTGACGACGATGCGGTAGAAAGGTCGTTTTTTGCGTCCCATGCGGGTAAGTCGGATAACTGTCATATCTTTTCTCCTTGGAAATATCTTTTTGAAATGCTGTGAGGCACTGGCCTGAACGAATGACGGGTTCGTTCAGGTCAGGGCCCCGAAAGGGATCAGCGGGGGAACCCGCCGCCCTGCATCTGGCTCATCATGTTCTGCAGATCCTGCATCCCTTTTTTGCCCGAAAACTTCTTCGCCATCTTCGCGGCGTTCTTGAACTGCTTGAGGACCTTGTTCACTTCCATCTGGCTGAGCCCCGCCCCCTGGGCGATCCGACGTTTGCGGCTGTTGTTGAGCAGATCGGGATTTTCCCGCTCCTTGGGGGTCATGGAGCTGATCAGCGCCTTGATCTTCTTGATCTCCTGGCTGTTTTCCAGGTCGAGATCCTTGATGGCGCCGGCCATCTTGTTCATGCCCGGTATCATGCCGATCAGCGATTTGAGGGATCCCAGCTTCTTCATCTGCTCCAGCTGATCGAGGAAGTCGTTGAAGTTGAACTGCCCCTTCTTGATCTTCTTGGCGACCCGCTTGGCCTCCTTCTCGTCGATGACGGCGGAAGCCTTCTCGGCCAGCGACTCGATATCGCCCGCGCCCATCAGGCGGCCGACGATCCGATCGGGGATGAAGACCTCCAGATCCGGCATCTTCTCGCCCGATCCGATGAAGCGCAGCGGTACGCCGACCTGCTTGGCGATACCCAGGGCCACGCCCCCTTTGCTGTCACCGTCGTACTTGCTAAGAATCACGCCAGTGATTCCCAGCTCCTTGTGGAAGGTGGCGGCGCTTCGCACCGCGTCCTGTCCCGTCAGAGAGTCGGCGACGTAGAAGACCTCGTCGGGTTGGAGCACCTCTTTGACCCGTTTGATCTCGTCCATCAGCTCCTCGTCGATCGCCAGACGGCCGGCGGTATCGACGATCAGCACGTCGTAGTTGCCCTCTTTGGCCCTCTGCAGCGCTCTTTTGGCCACTTCCACCGGATCTTTGATCGATTCGTCGGCGAAGACGTCCACCTCGATCTGGTCGGCGATCTGGCGCAGCTGCTCCACCGCCGCCAGGCGCTGCAGGTCCGCCGCGGCCAGCAGAACCTTCTTTTTGCGCAGTTTGAGGTAGTAGGCGAGCTTGCCCGACGTCGTCGTCTTGCCCGATCCCTGCAGACCGGCCATCATCACCACCGTCGGAGGCGTAGGGCTGTAGACGAATCCCTGTTTCCCCGGCGCGGTGAGGATATGGGTCAGCTCCTGCTTGAGAGCTCCCAGAAAGTTCTCCTTGCCGATGCCTTTGAGTTTCGTCTCACGCTCGACGACGCTTAGAAGCTCCTTGACCACTTTGTGGTGCACGTCGGCCTTGAGCAGCGACTTTTTCAGTTCTCCCAGGGCACGCTTCAGGGCTTTTTCGTCGTCCTTGAAACGTATCTTGTTGATGGCGTTCTGAAAACTGTTGCTCAATGACTCAAACACGGATGCTCCTACATTTTTTACAGGGTCTATTCAAAGTGCGGAATTTTACCTTATAAAGACTTTAATTTTAATTAAATATAAGATTT
>NZ_JAOZOZ010000050.1 GCF_029933015.1 Hydrogenimonas sp.
TGAAGTCGTCGTAGGTGAGCGGCCGTTTGGCGTAGGCGGCGATGTAGCTGAGGATCCCGAAGGCCCCCACGGAGCTGATGAAGTAGCTGAGCAGGTAGAACATGATCGCCGGCGCGGCCAGCTTCGATCCCAGCCCGATGGAGGAGAGCGCGATGAGCATGTATCCGCCGTGGACGATCGAGGAGCCCGCCAGCATCCGCTTGAGAATGTTCTGCGAAAGCGCCAGCCAGGAGCCGCCCAGAAGCGTCAGGACGGTGATGGCGGTGAGCATGTCGCTGCCGTGCAGTCCCGTATGGCTGAAATAGGCCAGATAGATGCGCAGCGCCACGGCGAAGAGCGCGATCTTGAAGGTCGACGCCATGAACATCGTCACCGGGAACGGCGATCCGTGGTAGACGTCCAGAACCCAGGCGTGAAAGGGTACGGCACCGATCTTGAAGAGGATCGTCACGAGCAGAAGCATGCCGGCCACCGTCAGAAGAAGACGGTAGTCGCCGGCGTGGTTGCGGACGAAGTCGCCGATCTCAGGAATCAGCGTCGTACCGGAAACCCCGTAGATCATGGCGCTTCCCAGAATGAACATGGCTCCGGCCAGAGAGCCGAGGACCAGATACTTGAACATCGCCTCGCCGCTGAGGGGATTGTTTTTGTGGTATCCCACCAGGGCATAGATGCTCAGCGACGCCAGCTCCAGGCCGATGAAGGCGGTGACGAGATCGTTGGCGTGGGCCAGTGTCGTCATGCCGAAGATGCTGAAGAGAAAGAGGGCGAAAAACTCGCCGTTGTAGTACTTGCGTTTCTCCAGATAGACACTGTTGATCAGCAGCGTGAAGATCCCTCCGGCCAGAAACATCAGATCGAAGAGGGTCGAAAAGTCGTCGATGACGTACATCTTTCCGAAGACTTCGTAAAAGGCGTAGCGCACCGTCCCGCTCCCGAACTGCGGCAGCTCGACGAAAAAGGCGACCGCCATGAAAGCGACCGCGATCCACTGGTAACGCTTCAGACCGATTCTTTTGACGGTACTGAGCATCAGCAGGACGAACGCCCCGACGACCATCAACGCCATCGGAAGGACGAGAATGAGCTGTTCCATCATGAAGCACCTCCGACGGTTTGCGCCAGCGTTTGGAGCATCTGCTGCAGCTGGGGTTCGAAAAGCGGGGTGAAGAGCGACGGGGCGATGCCCGTCACCACCAGCAGCAACGCGATCGGAGTCAACGTCAGCAGCTCGAGCGTCGTGAGATCCCCGAACTGCGCCGTATGGCGCGTGACGGGTCCGAACACCGTCCGCTGCAGCATCCAGAAGACGAAGAGCATCGCCGCGAGCATCGTCGTCGCCGCCGCGAAGCCGATGGCGATCCCCTCATGGAAAGCGCCGATGACGATCAGAAGCTCGCCGACGAATCCCCCCGTCCCCGGAAGCCCCGCGATACAGAGGGCGAAAAAGGCGAAGAGAAAGCCAAATCTTGGCGCCACCGAGGCGATGCCCCCCAGGTTGGAGATGTGGACGCTCCCGGTGCGGCGGTAGAGCAGACCGATCATCAGAAAGATCCCCGCCGAAGCGAGGGCGTGGGTGGCGATGAAGTAGAGGCTGCCGCTCCAGGCGTAGAGATTCGTCAGAACGATGCCCAGGGCGATGAGCGAAAGGTGCGAACCGGACGAAAAGGCGAACATGCGCCGCAGGTTGTTCTCCATGATCGCGTGGATCGCGTAGTAGAGCAGACCGGCGACGGCCAGCACGACGATGGTCGGTTCGTAGTAGCTCAGTGTCGGGCCGAAGAGTCCGTAACCGAAGCGCCACAGGCCGTAGACGCCCAGCTTCGCCATGATGGCCGAGAGTATCACCACGGAAGGCGTCGGCGCGGAGCTGTAGGCGGGCGCCATCCAGGTATGGAAACCCAGCAGCGGAATCTTGATCGCGAAGGCCAGCAGAAAACCCGCCGCCAGCCAGATCGAGGTCTTCGGATCGAAACTGAGCGTGGCCAGGTGGTCCAGAGCGAAACTCCACGCACCGTGGGCTTCGTAATACTCGTACCCCAGATAGAGGATCGAAAAGAGCATCGCCATCGAACCGAGCACCGTCATCAGCAGGATCTTCATGGCGTTGAAACGGTTCATCCCGTGGCCGAAGCGGCCGATCATGACGAAGATCGGCAGCAGCATCGTCTCCCAGAAGAGATAGAAGAGAATCAGATCCAGCGAGAGCACGGCCCCCGTCACACCCGTCTGCAGCAGGAGCATGTTGTACCAGTAGCCCTGTTTCTCGTAGTTCCACATGTAGAGGTACAGAAGCGGCATCAAAAAGGCGGTCATCAGCAAAATCACGAGGGAGAGCGCGTCGATCCCCAGATAGTAGGAGATGCCGTAGTTGTGGATCCACGGCAGACGACGGACGAACTGCATCCCCTCCGCGGCGGGATCGAAATGGAGCGTGAGATAGAGCGACAGGGCGAAAACCAGCAGTGCCGAGAGCATCGCACCCGCGCGCAGTATCGGAAACTTCACCCGAAAGAGCCCCATCAGAATCGCGAACAGCATCGGAAGAAAGACGATATAGCTCAGAAGCATCCCCATATCACTCTCCTCCGATGTTTTGAAGAATATAGAGCGAAAGGCCGCAGAGCCCCGCCATGAAATAGAGGGCGTACCACCTGACGCTGCCGTTTTGCAGCAGCGCGAAACCGGCCGAAGCCACTCTGTACCCCCCCACCGTCAGACCGATGATCCCGTCGATGATCCGGTTGTCGACGACTCTGTCGAGCAGACGGCTCAACCCCCTCAGAGGCCTGACGAAGAGCGCCTCGTAGATCTCGTCGACATAGAGGGTATGACGGAGCATCGTCTGCCACGCCGCGGCGTCGTGTGCCTCCCTCGGCGATCGCGCGAAGAGCCTGTAGGCGACGTAGATACCGGCCGAGGCCACGAGAAGGTTGAGCATGTCGAGCAGAAACTCTTCACCCGAGCCCAGATGGAGCGCCCGGTCGGGCAGATGCAAAAATCCGGCGAACCAGTTTTGCCCCCCATACGCTTCGGGCAGGCCGAAAAAGCCCGCGACAGCGCTGCCGACGGCCAGGACGACCAGCGGCCAGGTGACGGTTCTATCCAGCGGCGCGGGCTCGGCCTTTTCCCGTGGGGGTGCCACGAAGACGACGAAAAAGAGGCGGAACATGTAGTAGGCCGTCAGATAGGCCGTGGCGACGCCGACGGCCCAGATGAAGGTATGTCCCGAGGCGAAGGCGTGGGCCAGGATGGCATCCTTGCTGAAAAATCCGGCGAAGGGAGGGATGCCGGAAATGGCCAGCGTCGCGACGAGCATCGTCGCCGTCACCAGCCCCATCTTCTCCTTCAGGCCACCCATTTTGAAGATGTTCTGCTCGTGGTGCAGGGCGATGATGACGGCCCCGGCTCCCATGAAGAGAAGCGCCTTGAAAAAGGCGTGGGTGAAGAGGTGGAAGATGCCGGCGCTGTATCCGCCGAGCCCGACGGCGATGAACATGTAGCCCAGCTGCGACATCGTCGAGTAGGCCAGGATCTTCTTGATGTCGCTCTGATAGCACGCAAACAGCGCCGCCAACAGCGCCGAGGCGGCGCCGATGGAGGCGATGAAAAGACCCACATCCGGAACCGACTCGTACAAAAAGGAGAATCTCGCCACCATGTAGACCCCCGCCGTGACCATCGTGGCGGCGTGAATCAGGGCCGAGACGGGGGTGGGCCCCGCCATCGCGTCGGGCAGCCAGACATAGAGCGGAATCTGCGCCGACTTGCCCATGGCGCCGACGAAAAGCAGCAGCCCCACCAACGCCGTCATCGCCGGATCGACCGATCCGATATGCGCGGCGATGTCGGCGAAGGAGAAGCCCCCCTCCCCCACCAGCGCGAAGAGCAGTCCCAGGCCGCTGATGAAGCCGAAGTCGCCGATGCGGTTGAGGATAAACGCCTTGTTGGCTGCCTTGACGTTGGCCGGGTCCTCGTAGTACCAGCCGATCAGCAGGTAGCTCGCCAACCCCACCAGCTCCCAACCGATGAACATGACGATCGGATTGTCGGCCAATACCAGCAGCAGCATGCTTCCGAGAAAAAAGTTGAAATAGGCGAAAAATTTGCCGAAACTCTTCTCGCCGCGCATGTAGCCGACGGCGTAGATATGGATGACCGAGCCGACGAAGGTGACGATGAAGAGCATCACCGCCCCCAGCGCGTCGGCCGAGAGCGTAAGACCGATCTTCAGATCGCCTACCGAAAGCCACGTAAAGAGCGTCTGGCGAAAGGTTACGTCCGCGCCTGATGCGACGGCGTAGAGCACCTTCAGCCCCAGCGCGGCCGCCACGACCGGTCCGGCGACACCGAGAGCGGCATAGAAGGTGTCGAGCCTTCTGGTACGGGGAAACGTCAGGTGTAGCAGCCCCAGTACCAGCGCGCCCGTAAAGGGAAGCAGCAGAATCCAGCCCAAAAGCTGCGTCGTCTGAAGTGTCATGACAACCTCCTCTGGGCCAGATCGGTGAAGGCGTCACTGTCGACGGTACGTTTTTTGCGATAGAGCTGAACGATCATCGCCAGAAAGAGGGCCGCTTCGGCGGCGATGACGCCGATAATGAGCAGGGCGATCACCGAACCACCCATGTCGGGATGCAGGCGGGAGAAGGTGGCCAAAACGATATTGACGGCATTGAGCATCAGTTCGATCGACATGTAGACGACGAAGATGTTCCGCCGGCTCATGACGCCTACGGCACCGATGCCAAAAAGCAGCGTCGCCAGCGCCAGAAACGATTCAGGATTCAATGTCATAGGCCTGCTCCTTTTTCCCGATGATGATCGCCCCGACCATGGCCGCCAGCAGCAGGAGCGAAAGAATCTCGAACGGCAGCACCCAGTCGGTAAAAAGCGATTTTCCCACCGCTTCCGCACTGCCGAAACCTTTTTGGGTTTTGGGAAAAGCGTTCGCGACCGATACGAGCGTTTTGTAGAGCAGCCAGCCGAAAGGGGCCGTCAGAACGGAGGCGCCGACGATCCACACCCCCTTGAAACGCTCTTTCGGAAACTGCTCCTCTTTAAGGTTGACGGTCAAAATGACGATCAGCGTCAAAACGACGACCGCCCCGACGGAGACGAGTATCTGCGCCAGGAAGAGAAACGACTGGTTCAGCAGTGCGAAAAGGCCGGCCACCGCCAGCAGAACCGCCAGAAAACCGATGGCATTGGTAGCAGGCCGCCGGGCGATGACGACGGTCAGCGCTCCCACGACCAGAAACAGTCCCAACAGAGTCAATATGATTTTTTCAGGCACGGCTCGTATCCTCCCCGAATGCGCTTTTGTGGGCGAGAAGCTGCTCTTTGGTCAGAACGAAATCCTCCCGCCTCTTGCCCGTGACGGAAAAGATGCCGGTATCCATCCGGATCGCGTCGCAGGGGCACGCTTCGACACAGTAGCCGCAGAAGACACACTCGAGGGTGTCGATCTCGAAAATCTGCGGCATCTTCTCCTCGATACCGTCCGTCCGCTCGGTGGCGACGATATGGATGCACTGGGCCGGACAGGCGGTGGCGCACATGAAACAGGCGACACAGCGGATCGACCCGTCCTCGCGATGGGTGAGCCGGTGCAGCCCGCGGTAGCGCTCGGTGATGTCGGTGGGCTGCTCCTCGGGATACTCCAGCGTCTCGACGGCGTTGATGTCGGCGACATTGACGAAGAGGTGTTTGGCCGTGACCTTCAGACCCTCGAAGATCGCGGGCAGATAGAGCCGTTCTTTGGCCGTTTTGTTGTAACGGGGGACGGTTTTGACGCGGTTTGTCACGATGCACCTCCCATTATGAAAACACGCGAGGCGAACAAAGTCCGCCTCACTACGCTGACGCTGTGTCCACTTCGGCAGCGGGCCCGCCGCGCTGGCGCGGCTTGAACACTCCGGCACGGCAAAGCCGCGCCTACGCGTTCGATAAAGATCTTCCACTTCATGACAAGACTCCTACGACCACGATGGCGGTGACGAAAATGTTCAGAAGCGACAGGGGCAGCAGATAGCGCCATCCCAGCGTCTGGACCTGATCGTACCGAAAGCGCGGCAGCGTCCAGCGGACGACGATGAAAAAGATGTTGAAGGCCATCAGTTTCATGACGAACACGGCGATCTGCAGCAGCGTCACGGCCACCGTCGTGGCGGCCGAACCTTCCGGTAATGTGCTGATATATATTAATATCAAGTCGATCACGACGGTCATCGCGATCAGTACGACACTCAGCACCTTCGTTTCGAAGTGGCGTCCCCAGTCGGTCGAGACGGTCGGACGCACCGTGTTGTTCTTTTTCATCCAGCGGATGAAGAACCATACGAACAGAGGAAGCGCCACGACGATCGTCCACGCCACGGCGGAAAAATGCGCCGTCAGCGTTTCGGTGGAGAGCCATGGGAGCTGGTAGCCCCCGAAGAACATCGTGACGATGACGGCGCTGGCGGTGTTCATCGCCACGTACTCTCCCATGAAGTACATCGCGAACTTCATCGCCGTATACTCGGTCATGAAACCGGCGACGATCTCGCTTTCGCCTTCGGCGACGCTGAAGGGGGCGCGGTTGGTCTCCACGAAGAGCGCCACGATGACGACAATGGCGGCCAGCGGCTGCACCAGCGCCCCCCAGGCCGGCAGAAAGCCAAGCACCGTACCGCTCTGCCAATGCACCATGGCGTTGAAGTCGATCGTCCCGTAGGTGAGGATCATGCTGATGACACCCAGCCCCAGGGCCAGCTCGTAGCTGACCATCTGCGACGCGGAGCGCAGGGCCCCCAGCAGAGAGTATTTGTTGTGGCTCATCCAGCCGCCGAAGACCATCCCGATGACACCGACGGAGCCGATGGCCAGATACCAGAGGATCCCGTACTCCACCGGCAGCGCCTGGATCTTCATCCGCTCGCCGTACAGCACCAGGTCGTCGGCGAAAGGAATCACCATGAAGGCCAGCAGCGCCGAGGCGAAGGTGATCATCGGCGCCAGCACGAAGAGCCACCGCCCCTTGCCGATGTGGGAGGGGTAGTACTCCTCCTTGACGACCAGCTTGATCACGTCGGCGAAGGATTGCACCACCCCGCCCAGACGAAAGCCGAAGAGATTGGTGCGGTTGGGGCCCAGGCGGTCCTGGATGAGGCCGCAGACCCGCCGCTCCAGCCAGACCAGCACCGGGATCATCAGAAGCGCCAGGAGCGCCGCCAGGACGATGGTCGCCAGGGTCACGACGATGGAGAGCGTACTCATACCAGACACCTTTCACCCAGATCCCACGCCTCCAGCCATGTCATGAGGGTCGGCACCGGATCGTTCGGGAAGAGTGCCTGTTCGCACCGCTGTTCGATGCCCGCTTCGTTGACCAGCGTACCCGAGGTTTCGCTCCATGCGGCGATGGGCAGGGTCAGGTCGGCGAAGGTTTCGGGCCGATGGGTCAGCAGATCGATTTGGCGGCGTGCCTTCACATCGCCCGCGGCGGGATGGTTGAAGTTGATCAGCAGCACCTCTCCCCGAGAGGATGGCATCGACGTGTCGATCCCCAGTCTCTCCACCCCTTTGGCGTTGGCGGCCCGCATCGCACTTTTGAGCCACGCGTCTTCGAAGGCGGGGTCCCGGTAGGCATCCAGAGGGGCGTGGAGTTTTCCTCCGATCCGGTTGGCGAAGATCTGGACCATCTCCAGCTCCTCGATGTAGAGGTTCGCGTCGGCCAGCACCACGATCCGTCCCTGCCACGATTCGACCATCTTTTTCATCTGTGCCGCCGCTTCTTCGAAACCGATGGAGGAGGATTCCGCCCGCGCCTCCCGCAGACGGTTTTCCTGAAGCGCCTTGTAGCTCAGGCGCCCTTCGTCGCAGATGAAGTGGCCGTTGATATCGGGATTTTTCCTGGGACGGAAACGGTAGATCGTGTCGTCTTCGAACTTGGTTTTGGCGTGGTCGATGTAGATGGCGCACCCCGTGGCGCAGCCGTGGCAGACCGAGGGGGTGGAGGTGAGAAACCAGACCCGCTGTTTGAAACGGAAATCCTTGCTGGTCAGCGCCCCGACCGGACAGAGATCGACGACGTTCATCGCGTAGCCGTTTTCGAGCTTCCTGCCCGGAAGCGTGGCGATGTGGGAGTGGTCGGCACGCTCCACGACCCCCAGCTCGCCCGTTTTGACGATATTTCCCGTGAAACGCACGCACCGTTTGCAGAGTACGCACCGCTCCTGGTCGAGCATGACGTTGCGTCCCAGGTCGAGATGTTTCTCGAAGTGGAGTTTTTCCGCTTTGGGAACCTTCCCGTGATAGAGGCCGTACTCCATGTAGTAATCCTGCAGGCTGCACTCGCCCGCCTGGTCACAGACGGGACAGTCGACCGGGTGGTTGACCAGCTGGAGCTCCAGGATGCCGCGTCGCACTCTGCGGATGTTTTCGGTGTCGGTACGGACGATCAACCCCTCTTCGACGAAAGTGTCGCAGGAGATCTGGGGCCGCTTCTTTCCTTCGATCTCCACCATGCACATCCGGCAGTTGCCGTCGGGACCCAGCGCTTCGTGGTAACAGTAGTAGGGGATCTCGAAACCGTTTTCCAGAAGCACCTGGAGCAGGATCGCCCCCTCTTCCGCTTCGATCGTCCGGTCGTCGACCGTGATTTTCACCATTTTTTTGACCTTTTCGCTCATGCCATACTCCGTAGACGGGCCTGGAACTCGTCACCGAACTTTTCGACGAAGGCGTCGATGACACCCGAAACCGCCGGGGCGAAGACACAGATCGTCTTGCCGTTCATCGTCCAGGAGATGTCGAGCATCTTCTGCAGATCGGCCGCTTCGGCCTCGCCCCGTACCACGGCGTCGGCGATGCGGTCGACCCAGCCGGTCCCCTCCCGGCACGGTGTACACTGCCCGCACGATTCGTGGTGGTAGAAACCCAGCAGGTTTTTGAGCGCCTCCACCATGTCGACCGTCTCGTCCATGACGATCATCCCGCCGGTGCCCAGTGAACTGCCCAGACTCTTCATACTCTCGTAATCCAGCCGCGCTTCAGCCGCTTCGGCCGCCGTCAATACCGGGGTCGAGGCGCCGCCGGGAATGACCGCCTTGAGCGCCCTGCCCCCCTTGATACCGCCGCCGAAACGCTCGATATACTCCATCATCGGCGTGCCGAACTCCGCCTCGTAGACGCCGGGACGCTCCACATGGCCGCTGAGGGCGAAAAGCATCGTACCGGGACTCTTTTCGGTGCCGTAGCTCCGGTAGGCTTGTGGCCCTTCGGCGACGATGAAAGGGACCGTCGCGATCGTCTCCACGTTGTTCACCAGCGTCGGCCGTCCGAAGTACCACTCCGGCTCTTTCCGGTGGGGTTTGAGGCGCGGGTGGCCCCGTTTGCCCTCCATCGACTCCAGCAGGGCCGACTTCTCGCCGCAGATGTAGGCCCCGGCCCCCCGGTGGATCGTCACGTCGAGCCGCCAGTCGTGCCCCATCGTCTTTTCACCCAGGATGCCCGCCCCGTAGGCTTCGTCGATCGCCTTTTGCAGGACCTTCTGAAAGTCGTGATACTCGCCCCGGATGTAGATGTAGGCGTCATGGGCCCCGATGGCGTAGCAGGTGAGTATGATCCCCTCGATGAGCAGATGGGGGTCTTTGGTGATGATCTGCCGGTCCTTGAAGGTCCCCGGCTCGCTCTCGTCGCAGTTGACGGCCAGGAACTTCACCGGGTCGGGATGCTGCGCCGCCAGTTTCCACTTGCCGCAGGCCGGCGCCCCGCCGCCCCCTTTGCCCCGCAGGCCGCTTTCGCAGACGGCGTTCAGCACCGCTTCGGATCCCATCGAAAAAGCCTTTTCCACAGCCTTGTAGGCCCCGTGTTCCAGGGCCACGTCCAATCGGTCGACATCTGGAACGTCGAACCGACGGCTCACAATCTTTACCTCTCTCATACCACGCCCTTTCCACCCCAATGACCAATGACCAATGACCAATGACAAAGAAGAAGTTTCATCGAAGCTCCTTCAATATTTCGTCCACCTTTTCGGGTGTGAGGTTTTCATACAGCGTGTCGTCGATCTGCATCACCGGCGCCGTCCCGCAGCTGCCCAGGCACTCCACCTGCGAGAGGGTGAACCTGCCGTCCTCGGTGGTCTCCCCCACTTCGATACCGAGCCGCTCCTTCAGGCGCTCCAGCACGCCGCTTTGGCCGCAAAGCGCGCACGAAAGGGTGCGGCACACCTTGATATGATGCCGGCCGAGCGGCTTTTCGTGAAACATCTCGTAGAAGGTGACGACACCGTAGACCTTCATCGGAGAGACCCCCAGCCATTCGGCCACCGCCTCCATCGCTTCGACCGAGATGAAACCCTCCTGCTCCATCACCTTCCAGAGCGCGGGCAGCATCAACGCCTCTTTGGAGGGATACCGCTTCGCCAGCGCTTCCAACTCCCGTAAATTCTCTTCCGTAAACGCAAAACCCATTATCTCTCTCCCCAGGCGGCAAAGCCGCCTCCCAATGACCAATGACCAATAACCAATAACCAAAGAATCATCGATCCATCTCCCCGGCGATGATGTTCAGGCTTCCCAGCGTCATGATCGCGTCGGCCACCTGGTAGTCGGTGATGATATCCGGATAGGCCTGCATATGCAGGAAACTCGGCGCGCGCACCTTCACCTTGTAGGGTGTGCCGCTTCCGTCGCTGACGATGAAAAAGCCCAGCTCCCCGTTGGCCGCCTCGAAAGCGCCGTAGTGTTCCCTGGGCGGTACCTTCACCCCTTCGAAGATCAGTTTGAACTGGTCGATCGTCCCTTCGATCGTGTTGTAGACTTCCGGTTTGGGCGGCAGGGTGACGGCCCTATCGTCAACGCAGACGGGGCCTTCGGGCATCCGTTCCACCGCCTGCTCGATGATGCGGATACTCTGAAGCATCTCCTCGAAACGGACCATCATCCGGTCGTGGGTATCTCCCACGCTGCCGACGACCATCTCGAAATCGAAGGTGTCGTAGTGATAGCACGGATCGGCGAAGCGCAAGTCGAAAGGGACGCCGCTGGCCCGAAGGTTGGGCCCCGTGAAACCGCGGCTCACCGCCTCTTCGGCCGAAACCGGGGAGATATCCTGGACGCGCTCGTTGAAGATACGGTTTTTCGCCACCATCACCAGCGTCTCGTCGATGCCCTTACGCACCTTTTTCAGCACGTCGTCCAGATCGTCGCGCCAGCCCTCATAAAGGTCGTGGGCCATACCGCCGACCCGCATGAAGCTGTTGGTGAGCCTCGCCCCCGTCAATCGGCTCAAAAAGTCGTAGGCGTCGTTTCGGGGGTTGAAGAGATACCAGTAGTTGGTCTGCGCCCCCATGTCCAGCAGTCCCGCCGCCAGGCAGACCAGATGGTCGATGATGCGCGAAAGCTCGGCGAGGATCACCCGGATGAAAACGGCGCGGTCGGGCAGCGTGAGCCCCAGCATCTCTTCGACGGTCTTGACGAAGGCGATGTTGTTCATCAGGGCCGAGC
>NZ_JAOZOZ010000173.1 GCF_029933015.1 Hydrogenimonas sp.
GATTATCCATACCATTCGACATTTTGATATAATATCTCCCAAAAAGAGGAGATTTCATGCGGCATCTCATCACTACCGACGACTTTTCTCTCGAAGAGATCGAAGCCCTTTTCAAAGATGCCGAAAGCTTTCTCCAGACACCGCCGCCGAAACTCCTGCAAAATCGTCTCATCATCACCCTCTTTTTCGAAAACTCCACCCGTACCCGCAGCAGCTTCGAAATCGCGGCCAAAAAGCTGGGGGCCGACGTGGTGCATCTGGACGTGGCCCGAAGCTCGACGAAAAAGGGGGAGACCCTCTACGACACGGCGGCAAACCTGGCCGCCATGGATCCCGACGCCATCATCGTCCGGCATGCCCAGAGCGGCACCCCCTATCAGATATCGCGCCATGTGGGCTGTGCCATCTTCAATGCCGGCGACGGCGCCCATGCCCACCCCAGTCAGGCTTTGCTCGATCTCTTTACGATAAGGCGGCATTTCGGCGGTAACATGGAAGGCAAAAAGATCGCCATCGTCGGCGACATCAAAAACTCCCGGGTCGCCAACTCCAACATCCGGCTGCTTCCCCGTTTCGGGCTGAAGATCACCCTGGTGGCACCGCCCCACTTCCTCCCCAAAACCGACCTGCCGACCACGACGAAACTGGACGACATCCTGGACGACGTGGATATCATCATGAGTCTTCGCACCCAGACGGAGCGCCACGCCCACCCCATCTACGCCAGTCTCAAAGACTACGCTTCCGACTACTGCATCACCAAAGAGCGTATCGGCGATCGTGACATTCTCCTGCTTCACCCCGGTCCGGTGCACAGAAACATCGACATCGACGACGCCATGCTTGCCGACCCCCGCTGCAAAGTCCTCGAACAGGTCAGAAACGGTGTCGCCGTCCGTATGGCCGCGCTGAAAAAACTGATCCTCGCCAACGGCTGAACCTTTCATGCACGAAGGCTTCGCCGAAATCTCCCGCCTCGCTACGGCAGGCACCCCTTTTCTTTTCATCGTCAGCTACGACAAAAGCGAAGTCGTCGTCCGGCCCCTGGACGAGATCGCGCCGCTGCGCGTCGCTATTCGGGAATCGGGAATCGGGAATCGGGAACCGGATGAAGTAGCTCCCCGCTTCCCACTTCCCATTTCTCACTTCGAAAAACACCCCGTGCCTTTTGAACGATACAAAAAAGCTTTCGACAGAGTCATCGAAGAGATCCGGGCGGGCAACACCTACCTGCTCAACCTCACCTTTTCCACCCCCATCGATCTTCCCCTATCTCTCGAGGAGGTCTTCGACCTCGCCAACGCCCCCTACAAGCTGCTCTGGCCGGGAAAGTTCGTCTGCTTCACTCCCGAACCCTTCGTGAAGATCACCGCAGACGGCACCATCTCCACCTACCCGATGAAAGGGACCATCGACGCCTCCATACCCGACGCCGAGGCGAAGATTCTGGCGAACGAAAAGGAGATGGCCGAACATGTCATGGTCGTCGATCTGCTGCGCAACGATCTGGGAATCGTGGGGAAAGAGGTGCGGGTGAAAAAGTTCCGCTATATCGACAAGATCGTCACATCCGACAAAACCCTGCTTCAGGTGAGCTCGAAAATCGAAGCGAAACTCTCCCCCGACTGGCCCAGACGGCTCGGCGAAATCCTCGATCTCATGCTTCCTGCCGGCTCCATCACCGGCACACCGAAAAGAAAGACCTGCGAAATCATCGAAAGTATCGAAACGCACGAGAGAGGGTTTTTTACCGGCGTTTTCGGGGTCTTTAACGGATACAGCCTCCAAAGCGCCGTCATGATCCGCTTTATCGAGCAGACCTCGGAAGGCCTCGTCTACAAAAGCGGAGGAGGCATCACGATCGACAGCGACGCCGAAGCGGAATATCAGGAGATGATCGACAAAGTCTATCTTCCGATTTAGTTTTGGGTGTTGAGAAATACTCAACACTCAGTACTCAACACTCAAAACTATTCCGGCGTATTGTATGCCCTATCTCCGGCATCGCCGAGGCCCGGCACGATGTAGGCGTCTTTGTTGAGAATCGGATCGATCTGGGCGATGTGGATATCGACATCGGGAAACGCCTCGGAGATTTTTTCGACACCCTCTTTCGCGCCGATGACATTGAGTGTGACGATCTTTTCGGGACCCCGCTCCTTCAAAAGAGCCAGAGCGTCATGCAGCGATCCGCCGGTCGCCACCATCGGATCGACCAGGATGACCGTCTTGCCGGTCAGTTCGGGAACGCGGTCGTAATAGAGCCTGCTTTCGTGGGTCTCCTCGTCACGCTTCATCGCCAGAAATCCGCCCTCCGCCTCACCCAGCGTCTCCAGCACCCCCTCCTGCATCGGCAATGCCGCCCGCAGGATCGAAACACAGGTGATCCGGCTCTCGTCGACGAAATTTCCGACGAAATTTCCCTGCCACGTGGGGATCTTTTTCTCGACCGTCGGCAGAGAGCGGGCACACTCCGCAAGCAGCTGCTTTGTAATCTCTTTCAAAATCCATCGAAACGTCATCGCATCGCAATGGGCGTCGCGGAGTCTGTTGACGAGGTGTTTGACGAGGGGAGAATCGCTTTCAATGATCATGTTTTTTTCCTATAGAGTGCTGAGATGAAAAAGATGCCGACAGCATCGGCTATGATATCATAAAAAGAGGCATCCCGATAAGGGAGAAAATACTGTACGGCTTCGATGAAAACCCCGATGGCGAGCATCTGCACCCATACGTTTCTGCGACGGTATCCAACGAGACAAAGAAGAGTCAGCACGGCGAAAGCCGCCGCATGTTTGAATTTGTCGGCATTGTCGAAATCGGGACCGATATCGACATCGGGAGAGAAAGCGAGATAGAAGATGACAAAAAGCGCACTCCAGAAAAGTATCCTGCTCCAACGCATCAATGTATCGGAAAAAAGAAGCGGTTTTGAAATCATAAAGATGGACTTTGAAAGAGAGTTGGAAAAGACTGGTGGAGTTGAGGGGAA
>NZ_JAOZOZ010000174.1 GCF_029933015.1 Hydrogenimonas sp.
TTCGTCGCCCAGGCATTCGTCATCCCCAGCGGTTCGATGAAAAACACGCTTCTCATAGGCGACCACCTCTTCGTCAAGAAGTTCGCCTACGGCGTGCCGGTTCCCCACATTCCGTGGCTGGAGATCCCGGTGGGCTTCGACACCGACGGTGACGGCCACATCATCGCCTCCGAAGGGCCCAAACGGGGTGACATCGTCATCTTCCGCTATCCCCGAAACGAAAAGATCCACTACGTCAAACGGTGCGTCGCCGTCGGCGGAGACATTCTCTTCCTGCACAACAAGGAGCTCTACCTCCATCCCCACGAAGGCAACGACTACATCGCCGCCAACTTCCCGAAGGAGAAGATCGTCGACATCAAGGGGATCCTTTTCGTGCGAAACCCCTACCGCGACGAGTTTCCCGGCATCCACAACGATCCGAAAGTGATCGACGACGGTATGCAGCCGATCGAGATTTTCGAGTTCGGTCCCGTACGTGTCGAGGAGGAGCACTGGTTCATGATGGGCGACAACCGCGACCACTCCAACGACAGCCGCTTCTGGGGGACCGTCCCCTACCGTCTCATCGTCGGCAAACCCTGGTTCATCTACTTCAGCTGGGATGAGAACTATGCGATCCGCTGGGACCGCATCGGCAGAAACGTAGAGACTCTGGAAAGAGAAGAGCCCCGTTATGTCGAGTGAGGTCGAAATCGTCAAAATCGCCGCCATCGTACTGGCTCTGATGATCGCCATCATCGGCCACGAGATCATGCACGGCTGGGTGGCCTACCGTTACGGTGACGTGACAGCGAAAGCGGCGGGACGCCTCAGCATCAACCCCATCGTCCACGTGGACCCGATCGGAACGATCCTGGTCCCCGCCCTGCTCTATATCAGCGGCGCCCCCTTTCTCTTCGGCTGGGCCAAACCGGTGCCCGTCAATATCACGACCGTCATCCGTAACGGCGGCTACAGAGGTGCCGTCGCCGTGGCGCTGGCCGGCGTTACGTGGAATTTCGTTCTCGCAGGCGTTTCGGCGCTGCTCTTCAACGCCTTTTTCACACCGCAGCCCCAGTCGCTGATCGGAGCGTTCGCCCTCCTTTTTCTTATGTATTCGGTCATCTACAACATCGTTCTGGGCGTCTTCAATCTCTGGCCTTTCCCGCCGCTCGACGGCGCCAATGCCCTGCGGTACTTGGCGATGGAGTACCGCTGGAAGAGCGTCATCGACCTGCTCAACAAGATCGAGCCGGTCGGCATGGTTCTTCTGATCGTCGTCATCGCCACGCCGCTGGCGGACTGGTTTTTTCTGCCCGCCAAGTGGCTTATCAACCTTTTCTTGGGATAATTTGAATATAATTCGCTCAAAAGCAGCAAGGAGAGTGGGATGAAATACTACGTCGGAAGCGATCATGCCGGATTCGCCGTCAAAGGCCTCGTCGTCGAGATGCTCAAAAACCGCGGTTTCGAAGTCGAAGACATGGGACCCGATACGGACGAGAGGGTCGACTACCCCGATTTCGCGGAAAAAGTGGCGCGGGCCGTCGCCGCCGAAAAAGGGAGCCGCGGCGTGCTGATCTGCGGAACGGGTCTGGGCATGAGCATCGCCGCCAACAAGATCGACGGCATCCGTGCCGCCCACTGCCAGGACTTCTACACGGCGCAGATGGCGCGGGCCCACAACGACGCCAACATCCTCTGTTTCGGTGAGCGCGTCAGCGGTGCCGGTGTCATCGAATCGATGATCCATGCCTTCACGACGACACCCTTCGAGGGCGGCCGTCACGAAGGACGTGTCGAAAAGATCATGGCCCTCGAAAAGAGAGACTGATGCTTCTGGAGTGGTCGCTCGTCACCTTTTCTCTGCTTCTGGTGATCTTCGTCGTCGTCAAGATGTTCTATTTCAAAAGCCTGACGATCAAGGAGCAGAAGAACAACGACGTGATGAAGCTGACCCTCAAAGAGGCCGAAGTGCTGATACGCAAATACCAGATCCAGCTTCAGCGGGCTCTGGGAAACATCGACATCCTCAACGAGCAGATGAACAAACTGCGCCGTGAGATCAAAGCGCTCAAACAGCGCAACAGCCAGTACCGCATCGAAAACGAAAAGCTCAAAAAACGGATCAAGGAGCTCGAATCGAGAATCGAAGCACTTATTTAGTGTTGAGTACTGAGTTTTGAGTTCGCCGGCTTCCAGCCGGCTTGTTCCAATGGAAGCGGCAAAGCCGCCTCCTTAATTTTTCATTTTTCGTTTTTAATTTTTCATTCAAAAAGGTTTTCCCATGAAAACATTGACCGACGAACAGAAAAAATTTCTGATGGATTCCATCCGGGACGTTCCCGACTTTCCGAAACCGGGCATCCTCTTCAAGGATATCACGACCCTGCTGAACGATCCGGAAGCCTTCAATCTACTGATGGACCACCTGACGGCCAGATACTCCGAAATGGATCTCGACTACGTCGCGGGCATCGAGAGCCGGGGCTTCATCTTCGGGGCGGCGCTGGCGGCGAAGCTGGGGATCGGGTTCGTTCCGGTACGCAAAAGCGGGAAACTTCCCCACACGACGATCGGCGAGAAGTACGCCCTCGAGTACGGGGTCGACGAGATCGAAATCCATATCGACGCTTTCCGCAACGAAGAGGGCGCCCGCGTCCTGCTGATCGACGACCTGATCGCCACGGGCGGTACGGCGGAAGCGGCGGCGAAGCTGATCCGCGACGCCAAGGCCGAGTGCGTCGAAGCCTGTTTCATCATCAATCTCACTTTCCTGAACGGCACGAAAAAACTCGAAGGCCTGGCCCCCGTCTACCATATCCTGGAGGTGGTCTGATGTACATCCCCAAACCTCTGCGGTTCGATCCCGACGAGCTCGGCCACTTCGGAATCTTCGGCGGACGCTACGTCCCCGAGACACTGATGCCGATCCTCCAGGAGCTCGACGAAGCCTACGCCAAAATCCGTTTCGACGAAACCTTCTGGGAAG
>NZ_JAOZOZ010000175.1 GCF_029933015.1 Hydrogenimonas sp.
TGGGAGCCAAGGATGTGGCGCGGCAGGAACTCAACGTCTTTCGGATGAAACTGCTGGGCGCGAAGGTCCATGCCGTCGAAAGCGGCTCGAAAACACTCAAGGACGCCATGAACGACGCCATCCGCTACTGGGTCACCAACGCCCGGGACACCTTCTACATCATCGGCACCGTGGCGGGACCGCACCCCTATCCGATGATGGTGCGCGATTTCCAGGCGATCATAGGCTACGAAGCCAAGGCGCAGATCCTCAAGGCCCAGAACCGGCTGCCCGACTACGTGATCGCCTGCATCGGCGGCGGCTCCAACGCCATGGGGATCTTCGCCCACTTCCTGGACGAGAGTGAGACCACCTGCATCGGCATCGAAGCGGGCGGCCTGGGACTGGATACCGACAAACACGGCGCCAGCCTCGCCAAAGGGAGCCCCGGCGTGCTCCATGGCCAGATGAGCTACCTGCTGCAGGACGAGGACGGACAGATCCTCGAAGCCCACTCCATCTCCGCCGGACTCGACTATCCGGGCATCGGGCCGGAACACGCCTATCTCAAGGAGATCGGCGCCGCCGAGTACGACTCCATCACCGACGCCGAGGCGCTGGACGCCTTCGTATGGCTGAGCCAGAGAGAGGGGATCATCCCCGCCTTCGAAAGCTCCCACGCCATCGCCTATCTCAAAAAGATGGATCCCGAGCGTCTCAAAAACAAGCTCGTCGTCGTCAACCTCTCGGGCCGCGGCGACAAGGATATGATCCAGGCCAAAGATCTGCTCCATTTCGACTGATTGAGAAGGGGAGGCGATGGAGCAGTTTCTGATCGACGCGCTGATAGAGTACGGCTATATCATCCTTTTCGTCTGGAGCGTCATGGAGGGCGAACTGGGACTCGTCATGGCGGGTACGATGGTCCACACGGGCCACATGGATATGCCCACGGCCATCTTCGTCGCGGGTCTGGGAGGATTCACGGGTGACCAGATCTACTTCTACATCGGCCGCTACAACAAAAAGTGGCTCCACCGCTATCTGCACAGACACCGCCGGAAGTTCGCCCTGGCCCATCTGCTGCTCAAGAAGTACGGCTGGCCCGTCATCTTCATCCAGCGCTACCTCTACGGGCTGCGTACCATCATCCCCATGAGTATCGGGCTGACACGCTACAGCGCCAAAAAGTTCGCCCTGATCAATTTTCTCAGCGCACAGGTCTGGGCCGCCGTCACGATCGTGCTGGCCTACGTTTTCGGCGAAGAGATCCTGGCCGTCCTGGAGTACATGAAACACCACTGGTACTTCGCCCTGCCCGTCGCGGCGCTCTTTTTGGGTACAATCGCCTACACGTTCCACCGTATCGAAGAGAACATACTACATAGGAGGAGAGAACGACATGCAAATCGAAACAAGTCCGAAAAAACGGCATGAGATCGAGGCAGACGTCGAAATCGTCTGCGTCGTCGACAAAAACCTGGAGCATTCCTGGATCGAAGACAAAGAGCTGCTGGAGAGTGCCGGTTTCGAGGGAGGACAGGACGAGACCTGTTTCCTGCCCGAAAAGAGGAAGCTCTACGTCGGTTCCGACTCGCTGCACCACGACGACATCCGCAGCGCCTACGCCGCCGCGATCCGGGCGCTGAGAAAAACGAAGGCCGAACACGTCAAGACAGGTCTCTACCTGGGAAAATGCGCGGCCCAGAACGTCAAGGCGATGGCCGAGGGCATGATCTTCGGCGACTACGAATACGACGCCTACAAGAGCGAAAAGGCCAAACACCCGATCAAAAAGGTGACGATCAGCTGCGAAGATTTCAACGGCAAGAGCCTCGACTGCGAAAAGGCGAAAGGCTACGTCGAAAACGCGGTGATCGTGGCACGGGCCACCAACTACACCCGAAGCATCGTCAACACGCCGCCTGACGATATGACCCCCGAGATGCTGGCGCTCAAAGCGGTGGCTCTGGCCGAAGCCAACGATCTGGAGTGCATCGTACTGGACGAAAAGGGTCTCGAAGCGGAAAACATGGGGGCGTTCCTGGCCGTCAGCCGCGCCAGCGACCATCCGCCCCGTCTCGTCCATCTGGCCTACAAACCCCAGAACGCGAAATTCAAAATCGCCCTGGTAGGCAAGGGACTCACCTACGACAGCGGCGGGCTCAGCCTCAAACCGGCCGAATACATGGTCACGATGAAATCGGACAAATCGGGCGCCTGCGCGGTACTCGGCATCATGAAAGCCGTCAGCGAGCTGAAACTGCCGATCGAAGTCCACGGCATCATCGGGGCCACCGAAAACATGATCGGGGGCAACGCCTACAAGCCCGACGACATCCTCAAAGCCAAAAACGGCAAAACGATCGAGATCCGCAACACCGACGCCGAAGGACGCCTGGTCCTGGCCGACTGCCTCTGCTACGCCCAGGAGAAGGTCGAACCCGACTACCTGTTCGATTTCGCGACCCTGACGGGTGCCTGCGTCGTGGCACTGGGCGAATACACCACCGGCGTCATGGGGCACGACCGCACCCTCAAGCACAGCTTCTCCAAAGCGGCCACCAACGCGGGCGAACTCACCGCCACGCTTCCTTTCAACCGCTATCTGAGAAAACTGATCAAGAGCGAGATCGCCGACGTCTGCAACATCAGCAGCTCCCGCTACGGCGGCGCCATCACGGCCGCCCTCTTTCTCGACCACTTCATCGAGAAAGAGTACAAACACAAGTGGCTGCACCTGGACATCGCCGGCCCCGCCTACGTCGAAAAGCCGTGGGGCTACAACCCCGCGGGTGCCAGCGGCGCGGGTGTCCGCATGACGGTCAAATGGTTCGAACAGATCCTCAAGCAGGCCGAAAAAGAGGCGAAAACCTCGACCCACTGATTCCGGATCGGGCCCTTCGGGCCCTTTCTTCGCTCCTACTCTTCTTTTTCGTCTTTTTTCTTTTTCGGCGCCTTGAGCACCAGAATCATCACGATCACCGC
>NZ_JAOZOZ010000176.1 GCF_029933015.1 Hydrogenimonas sp.
TTCACCGCCTGGCTCGAGCATATCAAAGAGAGTGAAACGACCATCGTCATTCTTCCCTATGAGGGAAACCCCTTTCAGCAGAAGAGCTTTCTGATACCGGCAAAGATCGAAGAGGCCGCCGCACTGGCCGCGTCGGAGTCTCCCCACACCATCAGGACCTACATCCGGTGCAACAACGAACCGACGATCCGATGCATCACGATCGGAGAATCGAAGTGGATCGAACAACCCGAAATCTCGGAGGTTGTGAAAAATCTCTTCTCGATGCGGCTGAGGGGCATCCATGTCAAAACGGCCAAGGAGCAGGAGATCAAAACGGCGGCATTGATGGTCGAAGCGGGGCACGAAACGCTTCTGAACCGCAGCCGATCCTACTTTTTCAAAGCTTCCGACAATCAGTGCCGTCGCGTCTCGGCCGTCATCTACGCTCCCCAGAGCATTCTGGGCGCTTTGAAACTACGGCTTTTCCTCGCCCACAGGAAGCGGGAAGAGGCCGAAAACCTGCCGCCGGGCATCGGCACCGTCAAAACGGAATCTTTGACCGTCACGACACCCGACAGTCAGCCGCTTCCTGTCATCTGTAACGGGAGAAAATCCGAAACACACGAACTTCTCATCGAGAGCGTTCCGATGAAAGCGGCCATCGTCACAGGCGAAGAGAAGTGTGTTTCGGCCGAGGAAAAGGAGAGTGTAAGGATACAGAACATCCCCGTGGACAGCGATCTGGTCGCCTTCTTCTCGAAAAAGCCGCTTCCTTTCGTCCCCATCGCGGCCGAGGAGGCTTTCGCCGAGCTCTTCAGAAAACTCCGGGAATCGGCCGTCATGAAACGCGCCTATCTGGTGCTGCTGCTCGTCAGCGTCCTGATGGCGACGACGGGCCTCTTTCAAAACTCCTCGCCCACGATCATCGGCGCGATGATCCTGGCACCCCTGATGGCTCCCATCATCGCCTTCTCCATGGGGGCCATCCGGTTCGACGAGACACTGATGCGGCAGAGTCTCAGGACGGTCGTCTTCTCCATCGTCATCGCCCTGGCCGCTTCGGCGCTCTTTGCGTGGTGGATGCCCTTCAACCATGTCACCGAACAGATGGCGATGCGCACCCACCCCACCCTGCTCGATCTCGCCGTCGCCATCTTCGCGGGGATCGCCGCCGCCTACGGGTACGCCAATTCCAAAGTCGGAGAAAGCCTGGCCGGCGTCGCGATCGCCGTCGCGCTGGTGCCGCCGCTGTGCGTCTCCGGTATCGGCCTGGGATGGGGGTCCTGGAGTCTTTTTTCCAACGCCTTTCTGCTCTTTCTGGCCAACATCGTCGGCATCGTCGTCGCATCCGGCGCCATGTTCTATCTGATGGGGTACGCATCCAGAAAATACGCTTCCACAGCCTTCTTCATCAAACTGCTGATGGTGGCGGTCATCGCCGTACCGCTGTGGCTCTCGACACGTACACTGGTGGCCGAAGAGCGTATCTACAGCGAATTTTCACGTATCGCGGCCGTCCGCTTCGACGACAAAAGCGCCAATATCCGGCTCATGCGGGTCGTCAAGGATGCAAAGGGACTCCACGCCGTCGTCACGGTCACGGTCCAAGGTTCCCTCACGCCGGAAGAGAAGCGCCTGATCGCCCGACAGATCAAGTCACGCCTGGGAGAAGATGTGGGACTGATCTTCAATTTCAGGGAGATCTATTGACCGGTTCGGAGGTAACGATGCGACGACGAAGGTTTTGGCTCTCACTCACGATCGCCATGTTTTTCACTCTCCTTTTTCTCTCCCCCAAGCCGATTCTCGCCGCCGATATCGACACGACACTGACGGAAAACAACGCGACGATCTACACCACGCTCCTGCAAAAAATCGAAAAAAGTCCCAAAAACGATGAAACGGCGCTGCAGAAGGCGCTTCTTGGCAAACTGATACACATGACGAAGCATCCTGACAGGCGGGTCTCCATACCGGGCGTCCCCGCCGACGAGGAGAGCTACCGCTCACTCATTATCCAGTACGGCAACTGGTCTCTCTCCAGGGATCAGCTCGAAACAAGTACAGCGGGGCTGGCAGAGAAGATCCGTCTCATCGAAGAGCAGATAAAAAAGCTGCCGGCGGAAGCCCCGAAAACCCTGACCCTTCAACTGCAGTACGCCTTCTATGTCAAAAGTCTCCGGGCATACCGGCGAAAACTGGCGATGTATGGAAATCTGATCGACCAGGCGCCGCCGCTGTTTGTCGAGGGTGTATCGAATGTCCGTTTCGACATCAACGCGACGATGGCCAATCTCGACCGGATCGAAGAGAAGCTGCAGAAGATAGAAAACGAAATACAGGGTTACGACATCGAACGGGAACGTCTCAACCTTCTGGGAAAGACGGAGATGGTGCGCCGTCTCAACTACGGCATCCAGGTCCTCCAGGCCAAGCGCTACAGCCTGCTGACCGACAAGCTGGCGGAGATGTTCATCCTCTATTCCGATGCGCTCAAACGCCGCGACAGCGCCGACACCTTCGCCCTGCAGAACAGGATGACCGAGATCATGGAGAGTTTCTTTCCCGTCAAAGTGCGCAACGACCTCGGTGACCTCTTCAACACGATGGATACCGCCATTCTCGGACGGGCCGAAACGATCAAAGGCGCGACGATGGAGGAGATCCGCCGCACCGTTTCGCTCTTTTGGCGGAAAATGAACGAACCTCTCTTCTCGCTCAACGAAACTCCCATCAGCGCCCTCAAGCTGATCGGCGCTCTTCTGATATTCATCCTGGGTATCCTGATCGGCGGATTCTACAAAACATACCTGAGAAAAATTTTCAGAAACCATCAGAGTATCACCCTCTCCACCCAGACGCTGCTGGCCAATCTCGGCTACTACGTCATCGTCGTCATCGCTTTCTTCAGCGCCCTCAACGTCATCGGCGTCAACCTCTCCTCCATCGCGCTGGTCGCCGGCGC
>NZ_JAOZOZ010000051.1:0-1076 GCF_029933015.1 Hydrogenimonas sp.
TTCCCGCTTCCCGATTCCCGATCCCCCCGTTCACCGCGGCTTCCAGCCGCTTCCTCTGTTCGGTCCCGAAACGGTGCTGCTCGTCCACCATCACCAGCGGGGCTTCGGGGAGATCCCGATAGAGCAGCGCATGGGTACCGACGATGAAATGGGCCTCCTGCGGGTTTCCCTCTTCGCGGTTTTGGGTCACCAGCGCCACCTTCACGTATTCGGGCAGCCACTTGATGGCCTCTTCGTAGAGCTGACGGGCCAGGATCGATGTGGGGGCCATCAGGATCGCCTTTTGCGGCCACGCCGTCATGGCGGCGGCCAGAATCACCATCGTCTTTCCCGAACCCACGTCCCCCACGATCATGCGACGGGCCGCATGCTCCGAAGCCAAATCGCGCCGGATATCTTCGATCGCTTTCCTCTGCCCCGCCGTCAGCTCGAAGGGGAGCTTCCGCAGAAAGGGGGCGATATCCCCTTCCAGCCGTTTTATCGCGGGAAAGTCCCTCCGTTTGCCCCGCATCCTTTTGAAATAGTCGAGGGCTTCGGCGAACTTGAGCGATTCGAGAGTTTTCGGCCCCAGGCCTCCATGCTTTCGGTAGAGCCGAAGCCATCTCTCGTCGGGCCGGTGCGCCCGGACGATCAGCTCCGCCCTCTCCCTGTCCAGCCCCTCGCCCATCAGGTTGGCCGGGGTGACGAGAGACTCGACGATACGCCTGTGCAGATCCTGGCGCAGACGGCATCGGTACTGGGGCACGATCTCTCCGGTTCTGGAAATCTTTTTCGGGTTGACCACCTGGAGCTTCGATCCGAAACGCTCGATCTTCCCCTGCAGAAAATGGCGCATGCCCGGTTTGAAAAGTGCGCGATGGTAGGGTTTGGGGTGGAAAACGGTGATCTCCAGAGGCTGGGTGGTCAGAGGCGTCCGTACCGTGGCGACGAACCGCCCCGGCGGTGAAGCGGTGGAGAGAACCTCCGCCTCGAAGGTGTGAACCTCCCCGATCCTCAGCTCGGATGAAATCCGGGTATCGAGATAGGAGGCGGGTGTATGGACGGCGAGCTCCAGAAGCGAGGAGAATCCCGCCTTT
>NZ_JAOZOZ010000051.1:1176-2497 GCF_029933015.1 Hydrogenimonas sp.
GTGATGATGGCGAAGGTGAGCTTCAAAATCTCGGGATGGGACTCGATGAAAGCGTTGAGATCTTCGAGCGTGAGGGCTTCGATCAGCGCCAGCTGCTTTTTGGAGTACCCGAGCCCAAGCTCCTTGTAGTACTCGTTGAAAGCGCGGCCCAGACGCTGGGAGAGGGTTTCGTTGCGCAGAGGCTCGCTGCCGAGCAGAAACATCTTCGCGTCGTCGAGCTCCTGCTGTGTGGCCCCTTTGGCGACGAATTCGGCGATCACCTCTTTGACCACCTTCAGCGCCTCCTCCTGACTCTCGAGTTTGGTCTGCAGGTAGCCGCTGAAGTAGCTGCTGCTTTTGTTGAGCACGATGCGTCCGTAGGCGCTGTAGGCGAGCCCCCGTTTCACCCTGACCTCCTCCATCAGACGGCTGCCGAAGCCGCTGCTGCCCAGGATGAAAGCGGCCACACGGGCCTTGTAGGCGTCGGGATCGTTCACTTTCAGACGATAAGGCGCGCCGAAATAGATGTAGGCCTGCTCCGTCTCCCTGTTTTCCTTAACCGTTTTGGCTTTGTCGCTCGCTTCGAAAAAGGGAAGCTTCTCGCTCTTTCCCGCCGGCAGTACGCTCAGGGCGTTTCTGGCGTACCGTTTCGCCTCTTCCAGGCTCATATCCCCGCCGATCACGACGATGGCGCGTTTCAAAGCAAGATGCTCCTTCAAAAAGCTTTCCACATCTCCGAGCGTGAGCGCTTCGATGTCATCCACCGTCCCATCCGCCGGACGGGCAAGCGGCGTCCCTGCAAAGAGTGACTTTTTCAGAAGCAAAGAGGCCTGATAGTCGTAGTCGCTCTCTTTGCGCATCAGTGTCCCGATGGTCGTGGTTTGTACCTTCTTGAAACTTCTGTCGGTCAGGTTCGGCTCTTTGAGCAGCTGTCCGAAAAGCACCACGCCGTCGTCGAAGACCTCCTTGAGACTGCCCAGTTCGAAGACGAAAGTCTCCGTACCGGCATGGGCGCTCAGGCTGATGGCCCGCTCCTCCAGAGCCTTGGCGAAACCGGTGGCGCCCAGCGTCCGGGTCCCCTCGTTCATCATCTTCGCCGCGAACTTCGCCAGCCCGGGATGCTCTCCGTCCGCCAGCGAGCCGCTGTAGCGGAAAACCACCTGCATCGACGCGATGGGAAGCAGCGTCTCCTTCTCGAAAATCAGCGGAACGTCCACACCGTTTATCGTCACTTTGTCCAAAACCGCACTCATCAAAACTCCTTGTACCAATGCCAATATCATCAAAATTCTCTTCATCGCACCATCCTATAGTTCTATGCCGTCGCGCCGGGCGATCCGCT
>NZ_JAOZOZ010000051.1:2597-11106 GCF_029933015.1 Hydrogenimonas sp.
CGATCCGCTGGCGATGGATTTTCGCCTCCTGCAGGAGCTTTTGAAAGAGCCGTACCTCTTCACCCCCCACGCTGGAAGACCTCCAGAATTTCGTAGGCCGTGTTGCGTTTGGCCGGTGTTTCGCCGATGTCGCGGATGAGGCGGATCATCTCCTCCTGGTTCATCCGGTTGACGGCTCCGGCGGCTTTGACGACGTTCTCCTCCATCATCGTGCTTCCCAGGTCGTTGGCGCCGTAGAGCAGCGCCATCTGGCCGATGTAGCTCCCCTGGGTCACCCAGGAACTCTGAATGTTTTTGACGTTGTCCAGAAAGAGGCGGCTCACCGCCAGCAGCCTGAGATACCGGTTGGGGCTCGCCTTGTGCTTGACGATTCCCTCTTTCTGCAGCGCCGTGTTGTAAGGCTGGAAACTCCACATGATGAAGGCGCGGAATCCTCCCGTTTCATCCTGGAGATTGCGCACGTGCTCCCAGTGTTCCACGATCTCCTCGTCGGTTTCGACGGTGCCGAACATCATCGTCGCCGTCGATTTGATGCCGTTTCGGTGCGCCAGCCGGTGGACGTTCAGCCACTCCTCGACGTCGATCTTCTTGGGGGCGATGATGTCGCGGACCCGGTCGCTGAGGATCTCCGCCCCCGCGCCAGGGATGGAGCTGAGTCCTTTGGCCTTGAGGCGCCTAAGTACCTCTTCGACCGAAATGCGCGAGACTTTGGCGATGTAGTCGATCTCCACCGCCGAAAAGCCGTGGATCGTGATCTGGGGATACTTTTGATGGATATGCTCCACCAGATCCTCGTACCACTCGATCTTGAGCTTGGGGTGCACACCCCCCTGAAAGAGGATCTGCGTCCCGCCGATGGCAAGCAGCTCCTCGATCTTTTCGTCGATCTCGTCGAAGCTGAGCACATAGACGTCCTCGTCGTCGCCGTGGCGGTAGAAGGCGCAGAACTTGCAGTCGACCCAGCAGCGGTTGGTGTAGTTGATGTTGCGGTCGACGACGAAGGTGGTGATCCCCTCGGGGTGGAGCTCCTTTTTCTTTTCGTAGGCCATGCGGCCCAGCTCTTTCAGATCGCCGTGGCGGATCAGCTCCACCGCCTCGGCCGCACTCATCCGACTCATTTGGCTCCGTTCCCCGAAGCCGTCTTTTCGATGGCGTCGAGTACGCCGTTGACGAATTTGGGCGACTGGTCGCTGCCGAGCTCCTTGGCCAGCTCCACCGCTTCGTTGATCACGACGGCGCGGTCGAGATCGGTATGGAGCAGCTCGTAGACGCCCAGGCGCAGGATCGATTTGTCCACATGGTCCAGACGGTCGAAATCCCAATCCTTCAGATGATCCTTGATCTGCCTGTCGATCTCCTCCAGATGTTCCAGGACGCCGTGGTAGAGTCCCAGCGCGAATTCCCGCTGTTTGTGGCGGATCTTCTTCTCTTCCAGAAGGTCCTCGGCGAATTTTTTGACTTCGGGATTGCCGATATCGTGGGCGTAGAGCAGACTGATGACCGCGCCGCGGGACTGGTGACGTGTCGCCATTACGCTTCCATCGTGCGGTAGAGGTCGATCATCTCGATGACGCCCGTCATCGCCTCGAACCCTTTGTTGCCCGCCTTGGAGCCGGCCCGCTCGATCGCCTGCTCGATCGTGTCGGTGGTAAGCACGCCGAAGGCGACCGGTTTGCCGTATTTGAGCGTGACGTTGGCCACTCCCTTGGTCGCTTCCGCGGCCACATAGTCGAAATGGGGGGTCGATCCGCGGATCACGGCGCCCACGCAGCAGACACCGGCATATTTTCCGCTCGAAAGCGCCTTCTCCAGCGCGAAGGGGATCTCGAACGCCCCGGGCACCAGAATGAGATCGATATGGTCGTCGCTGCCTCCGTGACGCAAAAAGGCATCCCTGGCACCTTCGACCAGACGGTCGGTGATGATGTGGTTGAAGCGGCTGGCGATGATCGCCACGCGCTCGTCTCCCTGAAGTTTCAGCTGTCCTTCGATGAGATTCATGAAAAGTCCTCGGTGAATGAAATTGTGATATTTTAGCGAAAGAGTTTTGAAATTTCGCTACGCAAAAATCATTGGTTATGGATCATCGGTCATCGGAAGGACGCTTTGCGCCCTTTTATTCGACGATTTCCCTGATTTTTACGATCTGCTCCAGCAGACTCTCGAGAGTCTCCAGACGGATCATGTTCGGCCCGTCGCTGAGGGCGATGGAGGGGTCGAAGTGGGTTTCGAAGAAAAATCCGTCCACGCCGGCCGCCGCCGCGGCTCTGGCGAGATAGGGGACGAAGGAGCTGTCGCCGCCCGTCTTTCCCCCCTGCCCCGGCATCTGGACGCTGTGGGTGGCGTCGAATATGACGGGAGCGAACCGGCGCATGATCGGAAAGGCGCGCATATCGACGACGAGGTTGCCGTATCCGAAAGTCGATCCGCGCTCGGTCAGCCAGACCCCCGCTTTTTCGCTCGTCTCGTAGTCGGCCGACTCGTATCCGCGGGTTTTGAGGACTTTGAGGACCGAATACTGCATGTCGGCAGGCACCATGAACTGCCCTTTCTTGATGTTGACGATGCAGTCGGTTTTGGCCGCGGCCACCAGCAGGTCGGTCTGGCGGCAGAGAAAGGCCGGAATCTGCAGCACGTCCACCGTCTCGGCCACCTTCGGCACCTGCCACGTCTCATGGACGTCGGTCAGAGTCTTGTAGCCGAAGGCGCTTTTGACCTCTTCGAAAATCCTCATCCCCTCTTCGAGCCCGGGCCCCCGGAAACTCTCCAAAGAGGTGCGGTTGGCCTTGTCGAAACTCGCTTTGAAATAGAAGTCGATCCTGTCGTCATCGGCGTATTTTCGCAGCGATTCGGCGATCTTCATCACATTTTCACGGCTCTCCATGACACAGGGACCCGCGATCAGAATCATCTTTTTCATTTTATCTCCACTCCCTCTTTGTCGAAAATCACCAGCTCCTTTTTCCGCTCTTTCGCCGCGTTCAGAGCGTCTTCGGCCAGCTGCATCATCTGGTTCAGATGGATCTGCATGCCATACATCGTGACGGCACCGGCGCTCCTGCGGTAATCGATGCGCTTGTCACCCTGCATCAGGGGAGATTTGCGGACCTTCTCCTCGATTCTTTCGAAGACCGAGGGGATGTTGTCCACGTCACACTCCGGCATCAGTATGAAAATGCCCGATCCGCCGAAACGCCCCAGCACATCGCTGCTTCGAAGAACGCTTTGAATCGACTCCGCCAGATGTTTGAGAACGTTGTCACCCGTTTTGAAACTGTAGCGCAGGTTGATCTTTTCGAGCTGATCCACATCGACGATCATCAGCGTCACGGGCCACCGGTGCCTTCTGGCCAGTTTGATCTGGACATTGGCGGTCTTGACGAAGAAAGGGTAGTTGAAAGCACCCGTCGTTTCGTCCAGAGACCTCGCGGCATGGATCTCTTCGGTCATCGTTTTGATTTTGCTTTTGCAAAGACGAAGCGTTTTACCGCACTTGTAGAGATAAAATCCCGTCACGCCGCTTATGACGACGAGTATGCCGATCAAGGCGTACAATATTTCCAAATTCATCGTTCAAAATCCTGTCAATAAATCTCTATCCGGTCGCCCCGTTTACCCTTGATGCGGTCGAGTGCCTCGAACGCCCGCTCCATCAGCCGTTTGAAATCGAGCGCACTGGGTTCGAAGGATGCGATACCGCACTTGCACTCGAGGCGGTACTCTTCACCGTCGATCGGTATCCGCTTTTCGGAAAGATGTTTCAGTATCCGCTCGGCGATATCCTTCACCTGTTCGGAGGGACAATTGGGAAAAAGGAGCAGGTATTCGTTTTTCGCGAAACTGCCGGCCAGGTCGCTGCCGCGCATCATCGCTTCGAGCTCTTCGACGACGATCTCTTTCAGTTTTTTGCTCACATCCTCGGGGGCCGGCTTCGGTCCCTTCATCGCCTGGATAAACAGAGCGATCATGCTCACGGGCCACTCGTTGCGTTTGGCCATCAATATCTGTTTTTTGCCCATCGAGTGGAAAAGCTGTTTGTCGTGCAGTTCGAAAGAGGCGGAGGGGTTGAGCACATCGTTGCAGCGCTGCGTCTGGATGCGGGCTTTGATCAGTTCGGTCACGAAAAGGTACGACACCACAAAAGCGATCAGGAAAAAGAGGCCGTAGGTCGCGGTCGTCGCCGAAACGTAGGGAATGTTGTAGGCTTCCAGCTCCTTTTGCAGCAGAGGAAGCCACGCCGCGGCACTCGTCAATACGATTCCGCCAAGCAGCGCTCCGAGAATTTTGTAACGGCCACTGTTTACGACATTGCTCATTGAAAACTACCCTTTTGCTAAAATAGTTCTATCCTGTTTCCACCCTTTTTCTTCGCCTGCTCCAGCGCCATGTTGGCACGGTTTAGCAGATGGTTGAACTTCGCCACTCTCCCGGCGAACGATACCACACCCGAAGAAAAAGGTATCTTTATCTCTTTTTTGTCGACGACAAGCGGCGTCGAAAGTATCTGGCTCTGAAAACGCTGGACCACCTTTTTGGCGCTGTTGATGTCGCAGTTGGGCAGAAGCAGCACGAATCTGTCGTCGTCGAATCTGGCCACCAGATCACTCTCTCGGATCGTCTCTTTCAAAATGGCGGCGAAATGTCTGAGCGCCTGGTTGCCCGCGTCGAAACTGTACTGCTGGTTGATTCTGGCCAACTGATCGATATCCATGACGATCATGCCGACCGGCCAGCCGTTTCGCTTGCAGAGACGAATCTGCGTGCCGGCCAGCTCCTTGAAAACCTTGCTCTTGTAAAGACGGGTCGTCACGTCCCGTAAAAGTCTCTCTTCCTTATCCTTTTTGATCTGGTCGACGATGCTTTTTTGATAGAGCAGATAGTAGAAAAGGGGCGTAAAGAGCACCAGATAGACCACACCCATGATCACGAGGCCCTCTTCGGGCTGTGCCCAGAGACCTTTTTCCACGAGTAGCCATGCGATGCCGCTCAGAAGGAGGCTTGCCGCTACACCCAGCCCAAACGCCGCCATTCCCACTTTCAACAGACACTTATCGATTTTTTTGAGCATAGTATCACTTTCCACTTTAACATATTTTTTCTTAAAGCGTATCGGCACTATACGCCATAATCATGCGAGATATATCGACCCTTTTCGATTATTTGTTACGGGCGACGGTGATACCTGCAACGACGATAAGCGCGATGCCGAGCCATGTCGAAAGATCGGGGAAAGGGTCGCCGATCAGAAGACCCAGGAGAATGGAAAAGAGGATGTTGCTGTAGCTGACGGCGCCGACGATGCCCGCCTGGGTGACTCCGTAGGCTTTGGTCATATAGACCTGGGCCAGCGTCGCGAAAAGACCCATGACGACCACGTAGATCCAGGTTTTTCCCGACGGCATCACGAACTGGCCGAAGAGCATATCGAGTTCGGGCGAATCGACGTAGGGGCTCAGAGCCATCAGAAAGAGCGGTCCAAGGGTCCCGATGCCCATGAAAGAGAGCACGATGGCGCGGGTGTCGTAGTAGCGTTTGAGCTCCCTGACCGCGGTATAGGCCAGTGCGGCACCCACACCGCTGAAGATACCGAGCCAGGCCGTCTTGTCCAGGCTCAGGCCGGAAGGCTTGGCGATGAGCACGATCCCGGCGAACCCCAGCAGCAGAGCCGCCCACCCCGGAAGACCCATCTTTTCACGAAGAAAGAGCCAGGCGAAAAAGGCGGTGAAGATGGGAGAGGTTTTGGAGTAGGTCATCGCGTCACCCAGCGGAATATGGGCGATGTTGTAGAAAAAGGCCAGAAGCGCCAGAAAGCCCATCAGCCCCCTGAAAAAGAGGAGCCAGGGTTTCCCTCCCGGATGGGTCATCGGTCTCTTCAGAAGGGTGGCAGCCACGAGAAAGACACCGAAGACGTTTCTGAAAAAGACCACTTCCAAAGAGGGCATCGTCTGGCTCAGAAGCTTGGCGAAGACCCCCATCAACGCAAACATCAGCGACGCGAAAAGCATATACCTGATGCCGGCGTCGAGCCTGTTGAAACGCGCTCTCACGAATCGTATATCTACTCTGTCCGGCGGAAATCGATCAGTCTGCCGCGGACATCGCCGAACATGACGACATCCTTGAGGACCGCTTTGCTGACGATGCCGTCTTTACGCAGTGCCAGGTAGAGTTCGCCCCCTTTCGAGCCGAAAAGCTTCTGATAGACCGTCACCTTCAGATAACAGGGCGCGTCACCCAGAAACTCCCGCACTTTTTCCCTCTCTTTTCCGATCACGGTCTGGACCCGTACCCTGCCCGTCTTCTTCTCCGCACCCACCGCGTGCAGATACCTATCGAAAGGTTTGGAACAGTCGCCGATGATATCCATGACGTTGAAATAGAGCGAAAAGATGTCGTCGGTGGCGTAGTAGGGAAGTGTTTCGTTTTTCTCTTTAACCAGTTTTCCGTCCTCGTAGCGCTCTTCGTGGACCGTCACTTTGCCGTGGGGATGATCGAAACTGTAGGTTTTGATTCTGCGTTTGTGAAACCGGCGGATATCTTTCGAGTAGGTCTGCGGCACGAGACGTCCGCTCACGACGAGGCCGCTGCTTTTGTAGACTTCGACCCGTCCGCCGCTCAGCACTTTCGCCAGACCCGTCGCCCTGGCGGTCATGACGATCTCGTAACGGTCGTCGTTTCTGGTCATTTCGGCTTTGGCCACGCCCATCTTTCCGAAAATTCCGTATTCGACACTGTATTTTCCGACCGTCGTTTCGGCTTGCAGCACTCCAAACGCCAGCAAAAGCGCAAATAGCCATCTGACCATTGTTCATTCCCCCATCTTCAGTTACCACATTTAATCACATTTACGATAAAATCGCACTAAATTGTTGACAAATTTCGCATTCGGCATATAATGCCGGAAAATTGTGAATCAAAGAGAGATATGAAAAAAATAGCGATACTGGGACAGCCCAACGTAGGGAAAAGCTCCCTTTTCAACAGGTTTGCGAGACGACGCATCGCCATCACTTCCGATATGGCGGGCACGACACGCGACGTCAAGAAAGAGATCATCGATTTCGACGGCAAAGAGGCGGAGATCCTCGATACAGGCGGCATCGACGAGAGCAGCGAACTCTTCAGACGTGTCGGGAACAAAGCGATCGAAGCGGCGGAAGCGGCCGATATCATCGTCTACATGGTCGACGGCAAAGCGCTCCCCGACGACCGGGACAAACAGCTCTTCTACAGGCTCCAGTCTCTTGGAAAACCGATCGCCCTGGTCATCAACAAGATCGACAACGACAAGGAGGAGGAGCGGGCCTGGGAGTTCAGCGAATTCGGTGCCGAGAACATGTTCGCCATTTCGGTCTCCCACAACCGCCGTGTCGGACAGCTGATCGACTGGATCAAAAGCCTTCTCGACGAACCGGAGCTTCCGATGCCCGTCGTCGAAAGTGACGAGATGGATGCCCTGGAAAACCTGATCGAACAGTTCGACGAGAGCGGAACGCTGCAGGAAGAGGAGGATCTGAGCACCATCGGCGTGGCGATCATCGGCCGCACGAACGTAGGCAAAAGCTCACTGCTCAACGCCCTGCTGGGCGAGGAGCGGGCCGTCGTCAGCGACGTGGCCGGCACGACGATCGATCCGGTGGACGAGAAGATGATCCTGGGCGACAAGACCGTCACCTTCGTCGATACGGCGGGGCTGCGCAGACGCGGAAAGATCCAGGGGATCGAACGCTACGCCCTGGGACGCACCCGTCAGATGCTCGAAAAGGCCGACATCGCCCTGCTGGTGCTCGACGCCAGCGCACCGCTGAGCGAACTGGACGAAAAGATCGCCGGGCTCGTGGACGAATACAAACTCGGTTGCATCATCGTCCTCAACAAGTGGGACGAGGCCCTGGGAAGCTACGAGGAGATGGTCAAGGAGATCCGCTACCGCTTCAAGTTTCTCAGCTGGGCCCCGATCGTCACCATATCGGCCAAGTCGAAAAAGCGTGTCCACAAGATCGCCGACATGATTCTGAAAGTTTTCGAAAACTACACCCGTCACATTCCGACCCGCGATCTCAACGACGTCATCAGGCAGGCGACCATCCGCCACCACATCCCCAGCCACAAAGGCAAGCCGGTCAATATCCTCTTCGCGTCCCAGTACGCCATCAAACCCCCGAAGATCGCCCTCATCTCCAACCGCCCCAGAGGCATCCACTTCAGCTACCTGCGCTATCTGACGAACCAGCTGAGGGAAAACTTCGACCTGGAGGGCACACCTCTCATCCTGATCCCGAAAAAACGGGGAGAGAGGGAAGAGGCGTCCGAAGAGCAGGCTTAGTGTTGAGTGTTGAGTGTTGAGTGTTGAGGAAGGTAACAGAGTCAAGCTTGTTCAAAAATTAAGCGAGCGAAGCGAAGCTCCCCTACCTCCGTTCACTGTTTACCGTTCACCGTTCACCGTTAAGCATTTCAAAAATCGAGTGTCAGTTTGCACGCGAGCGAGAGCTCGCACTCTTTTCCCTGC
>NZ_JAOZOZ010000052.1 GCF_029933015.1 Hydrogenimonas sp.
CTATTTGTTCGCTTTGCTCAGAGGAAGCAGTTCCCGCTTGCGGTAGGCGAGCAGGATCGTCACGGCGACGACGGCGATGACGTAGTAGACGAATGTCGGGATCGGTACAGGATCGCCTTTGGCGTAGGAGTGCATGCCGCTCAGGTAGTAGTTGACGCCGAAATAGGTCATGATGACCGAGCTGAACGCCAACAGCGAGGCGACATTGAAGGCGAAGACGCCCCGCATCGACTTGACGAAGCGGATATGGACGACGACGGCGTAGACCAGAATCGTTACCAATGCCCAGGTCTCCTTGGGGTCCCATCCCCAGTAGCGTCCCCAGCTCTCGTTGGCCCAGACGCCGCCCAGGAAGTTTCCGACCGTCAGCAGCGCCAGGCCGGCGATCAGCGTCATTTCGTTGATGTGGGTCAGTTCCCGGATCGAATATTCGATATCGGCGCGGTTTTCACCGTGCTTGATGATGTAGAGCCAGAGAGTGATGAATCCCAGCAGCGCGCCCAGTCCCAAAAATCCGTAGCTGGCCGTGATGACGGCGACGTGGATCATGAGCCAGTAGGATTTGAGGACCGGCACCAGGTTCGTGATCTCCGGGTCGAGCCAGTTGAGATGGGCGACGAAGAGGATCAGCCCAGCCAGGATCGACGTGGCCGCCAGCGTGATCGGGGAGCGTCTCGAAAAGATGAAGCCCGCCAGCAGCGTCGCCCATCCGATGTAGAGCATCGATTCGTAACCGTTGCTCCAGGGGGCGTGGCCGGCGATGTACCAGCGCAGTCCCAGCGCCACCGTCTGGACGAAGAAGCCGGCGATCAGAATCGCCATCCCGATGCGTACCGGCCATTTGAGATTGAATTTCGGCTTGATGATGTGCCAGATCGCCAGTATCAGGAGCACGAGACCCACCAGCAGATAGAGGGGCACCAGTTTCTGGAACGGTTTGGTCTCGTTCATCAGAAGCTCCGCTTCGATGCGGCCCTTCTCGGGAATGATGGCGGCGCCGTAGAAATTCTGGTACTGCTTGATCACTTCGAGGGCCTTGTCCGCTTTGGACCAGTCGCCGCTCTTGAGGGCTCCGTCGATGTTGCTGAAGTAGCTGGCCAGAATCGCCTGGACGAACTTTCCGCTCTTTTCGTCGAAATGTTTGATGGCGTCGATCGGCGCGTACCAACGCCCCGTCTTGTCCTGGGGATTTGGGAATATCCGCAGCAGCGAGCCGGTAAAGGTCATGTACATCACGTTGACCCGTTCGTCGACTTTCAGGATCTCTTTGTCGAGGGTGGTGCGCTCTGCGGGACGTTTCCGGGTGATCTCCTCGACGCGGGCTCCCAGCTTGTAGCTCTCTTTCTGCTTGAAGTCGAAAAAGTCGTCGAATTTCGCGTATTTCGCTTTCGGATCGATTCCCAGAATATCGTTGATACCGGGATGGGAGACTTTGATCATCGGGACTTTCTGCCACGCCTGGGGCCGGATGATCATGCCCAGAAAGATCTGGTCTGCATTGAGACCGAAACGCTCCTCTTTGCGGGATACTTTGCGAAGCACCTCCCGCGCCAGCGTGTCGATCGGCTCGATCCGCCCGCCATTGTCCTGCACCAGCAGCCTGCCGAACTCGCCGGCGTGGGCTTTCTGAATGATCGGCAGCCCCAGCTTCTTCGCCTCGGGTTCGCCTGCATGCATCGGCAAAGATGCCGCACCGAGCATCAGAAAGACAGCGAAAGCGGGGGCGCATTTCTCCGCCATCTTCTGAAGATCGCGCGCTCTTCTCATCAGGGTCTGGAAACGGCTCGAATAGGTCAGCATCGATCCGAACATCCCCAGCGCCAGCAGGAAATAGCCGATATAGGTGGGCAGTGTCCCCGGATCGTGGTTGACCGAGAGGATCGTCCCCTTCTCGTCCATGTCGTAGGAGGACTGGAAGAAGCGGTATCCCCGATAATCCAGCACATGGTTCATATAGATTCTAAAAGGCATCTCCACCCCTTTTTCCGGATCGATCACCACCACTTCGCTGGCGTAGGAGGAGGGACTCATGGAACCCGGATAGCGCTCCAGCTGGAAATCGACCAGCTTGATCGAGAAGGGAAGCTTGATGATCCGCGATCCGTAGCTGACGGCGATATCCCATCCCTTCAAAGAGACGCGCTGCTCCTCGCCAGGCTGTCCCTTCCTGCCGAACACCGTGACCGTTTTCGACTCGCCATCCATCGAAAGTTTCAGTTCGACGGCGTCGAGGGAGGCGCGCATCGCGGGCCCGCTTTTTCCGTCTGCGCTCTCGATGACCACTTTCGCGTGGGGGTACGCCTCCTTGATGACGAAATTGATGCCTGAGCCACTGTAGAGGTGGCGAGCCTGAAGCTCCCTCTTTTCACCCTGCTCGACGATACCCGAACTCTGGTCCTCCATTTTGAGATACTGGAGAGCGAAGGGGAGTTTGGCGACGATCTTCCCATCAACCAGGTCGATGCGGATCACCGGTTTGGCACTCTGAACATCGGTTTCGAAAGCGATGACGAAGGCGGGGGTCTCGAAACTCTCACCCGCTTTCAGCGTCATCTGCTGTGGGCTGTCTCCCGAAGCGACCATCAGGGAGATGAGAGGACCGCCTTCGCTGTCCACGACGATCTTTTCGGCGGCATCGGGAATGTAGCGGAGCACTTCGAGTTTCAGCGTTTCGCCGTCGAGGCGGATCTTCTGGACCGTATGGTTGCTTCCCAGTTTGGAGAAAAGCACGGGCTTGGCGTAGGTGAGGTGTTTTCCGGCTCTGGAGGCGTTGACCTGGATGAAGGTGCGGTCGGTGATCAGTTCGTTACTCGCCTGCCCCTCGCGGATATGCATGATGCCTTCGTAACCGATGTATCGGGTGATCGCCGCGCCGATCAGAATGATGACGAAGGCCACATGGAAGGTGAAAACGAGGAATTTGCCGGGCCGCCACATACGGTATCGTACGATATTGGCGATAAGATTGACGGCCAGTATGAACAGAAGAAATTCGAACCATCGGGCGTTGTAGACGAGGGCTTTGGCCGTCTGGGTTCCGTAGTCGTTCTCTATGAATGTCGCGGCACCGATGGCGAATGCGAAGATCAGCATCAAAACGATGGCGCTGTGCATCGAAAGAATATACTCGGTCACTTTTTTCATAGGCGGAACTCCGGCGTGTCAGAATGGTGACGAAAAGGGCCAAAAAGCCTCTGCTTCGTCGGTTTACAAGTTGATTATCATACCGAAAGAAAGGCGTTTGGCAGGTAAAGAGAAGAGCTAATTCATAGACATAAGACTCATTTCAGCTCACTCCAACGATGACCGATATTGATACTGGTCTTCAGCGGAATTTTCAGTGAAACGATATTCTCCATTACCTCCGAAAAACGCTTCGAAAGGGGTTCTGCATCCTTTTGCGCGATCTCGAATATCAGTTCGTCGTGAATCTGCAGCAAAATAGCCGCATCGAGGGACTCCTCCCTGATGATCCGGTGGATCTCCAGCATCGCCAGTTTGATCAGATCGGCGGTACTTCCCTGAAAGACGGTGTTGCCCGCTTCGCGAAGATAGGCGGCCAGCTGCATCGCGTTGGCGTGTTCGAAGTCGAAATAGCGGCGGCGCCCCAGGAGCGTTTCGACGAACCCCTGCTCCTTGGCTTTCTTCTCGATCGACTCCAGAAAGGATTTTACCGTGGGAAAGGAGGCGAAATAGTTTTCGATGATCGCTTTCGCCTCTTTGGTGGAGATGCCCAGCGTCTGGGCCAGCTTTCGGCTTCCCATGCCGTAGAGCAGCCCGAAGTTGACCGTTTTGGCGATGTTGCGCTTTTTGGCGGCCTCCTCGGGACCGAAGAGCCTTATCGCCGTCTCCATATGGATATCCTTGTTCTGCCGGAACGCTTCGGTCAGGACGGGATCCTCCGAAAAGTGGGCCAGAAACCGCAGCTCGATCTGGGAGTAGTCGATCCCGACCAGCAGATACCCTTCGCCGGCGACGAACCCTTCCCGGATTCGCCGCCCCTCTTCGGTCTTGACGGGAATGTTCTGCAGATTCGGGTTTTTGCTGCTCAGACGTCCCGTGGCCGTCCCCGTCTGGATGAAAGAGGTGTGGACA
The DNA here is from genome assembly GCF_029933015.1 of Hydrogenimonas sp. GTDB lineage: Bacteria > Campylobacterota > Campylobacteria > Campylobacterales > Hydrogenimonadaceae > Hydrogenimonas. The sequence goes on from NZ_JAOZOZ010000052.1 coordinate 4,096, forward strand.
CGATGCCCGGGATCCTCTTTGGCCAGTTTCAGCAGCGGCTCGATATAGGTGCTCATCAGTTTGTGAAGCTCCCGGTAGGCCAGCAGTTTTTCGACGATGGGGTGGCTTCCCCTCAGACCGTCGAGAACCTTCTCGTTGGTGCTGTAGCCGCCCGATTTCGTCTTTTTCCCGCCGGGAAGCCCCAGGACGCCGAAGAGGATCTCACCCAGCTGTTTGGGGGAGTTGATGTTGAACTCCCGCCCGGCCAGCTCGTAGATCTCCCGCGTCAAAGCCACGAGACGCCCTCCGATCTCGCTTTTGAGCGACTCGAACCGCCCGATGTCGACGGCGATGCCGTGTCTCTCCATGGCGATCAGCACGTTGATGAAAGGGTATTCGACCTCTTTGGCTTCGTCGATCAGGCGTTCGGCTCCCTGAAGTCTGAGCATCTCGGTGAGTTTGAAGTAGAGGCGGTAACTCATCCAGGCGTCTTCGGCGGCGTATTTCGTCGCCTCCTCGATCGGCACGCCGCTGAAATTCTCCCCCTTTTTGACCGTATCCTTGAAAGCGACCATCTCGTGGCCGAAATAGCGAAGCGCCAGTCGGTCCAGACCCACGGCCCCCTCCGGGTCCACGAGCCACGCCAGCAGCATCGTGTCGGCGAAGGGTTCGACCTCGTCGAAGCTAAAAAGCCGGTAGAGCAGTCCCAGGTCGAACTTGAGGTTGTGGCCGAAAAAGCGTTTTTTCAACAGGATTTCGAAAGCCTTTTTCGCATCCTCCATCGAAAGCTGTCTCCCGACCCCCAGATAGTTGTGGCCCACCGGCACGTAGTAGGCGCGCCCCTCTTCGAAACAGAAACTGAAACCGACCAGTGCGGCGCGGCGGATATCGAGGTCGTCGGTCTCGGTATCGATCGCCACGGGGGTTTTCTCATCGATCTTTTCCAGTATTTCGAAAAGTTTTTCGGCGTCGTCGATCAGCACCGCTTCGAACGTGTCGCGCCGGGGTGTTTTCGGGGACGGCTGCTTACTCCCCTCCTCCCGCTTCAGACGCCGCAGGATGTTGCGCATCTCGTAGCGCTCCAGCTCGTCGCGGATTTTCACCAGCGGATCGGTGGGGGGCATGCGAAAGGCGGTCAGATCGCAGTTGTCGAAGATGTCGTCTCTGAGCGTCACCAGCTCCCTGCTTCGGTAGGCGTCCTCTTTGTGTTTAATCAGCAGATTTCTGATTCTTTCGGGTTTCACTTCGTCGATATGTTCGTAGATGCCGTCGAGGGAATGAAACTGCGTCAGCAGTTTCACGGCGGTTTTCGGCCCGATGCCCGGAACGCCCGGGACGTTGTCGGAGCTGTCGCCGATCAATGCCTGATAGTCGGTGAACTGCTTCGGATGGATGCCGTACTTCTGCAGACACGCCTCTTCGTCGATCTCCACCTTCCTGATCGGATCGAAGAGCACGACATGCCTGTCGTCGATGAGCTGGTAGAGATCCTTGTCGTGGCTGACGATACGGACTCTGATCCCCTGTTCCCTGGCACATTTGACCATCGAGGCGATCACGTCGTCCGCTTCGTAGTTGTCGAGACTCAATTTCGAAAGTCCCATCTTCTCGATCCACTTTATCGCCACGGGGAGCTGCTGTTTGAGTTCCGGCGGCGCTTCGGGACGCTGCGCCTTGTAGTTGGGATCGATCTTCTGTCTGAAGCTGGGTCCGGGGGCGTCGAGGGCGAAGAGCAGATAGTCGGTCGGGTACTCTTTTTCGAGATTGAGGATCAGATTCGCGAATCCGGTCAGCAGGCCGGTCGGAAAACCTTCGGAGTTTTTCAGAGGCGGAAGGGCGTAGAAACTTCGGAAAAAGAAACCGAAGGTATCGATAACGGTCAGTGTTTTCATAACCGGAATGATACCAAAAGAGGCTTAACGCAAAGAGAAGGCGACCGCCCTCTTCTTTGCGGATGGGGAGTTTATGCGTTCCAGCGCTCGGTCAGTTCCGTCAGCGCCTCCTGCAGGGGCTCTTCCGGCAGGCCGGCCTTGAGGGCGAAATTGACGGCGCGTTTTTGGTTTTTCTCGCTCAGAGGTGCGCGTACGCTGACCGCTTCGGAAGCGATGCGCAGCACCCACGCCTCCTCTTTGGAGTCGCCGTCGGCCTGGTTGGGCATGTCGGCCCACTGGATCAGATCGGCGACGTAGTCGTCGAACTCCCAGTGGCGCAGCATCGCCGCGCTCACCTCGGCCGTCGTGGCGTCGATGTAGTTGCGTTCGGTCTCCCGGATATCCCATCCCGCATCGAGCTCCGCCTTGAAGGTGGCGTCTTCACCCTCCCGCAGAAGCTCGTCGGAGATGACGATCTTTCCGATCTCCTGCAGCAGCGCCAGTAGACGGATCCGCTCGACCTTGGCCGGATTGACCGCCCTCATCCAGCGCTCCGCCAGCATGCTCTGAAACTGCGAGATTTTGGCGAACTCCTCGCTGGTGATACCGTAGGGTGTCAGATTGGTCCGAAGCATGTTCCGCACGGAGAGGTTTATGACCAGATCCTTGACGCTCTTCATACCCAGAAGCGAAACCGCCTGCTCCACGCTCGTGATCTCCTTGCGAAGACCGTAGAAAGCAGAATTGAGCAGCTTCAGCAGATCGGCGACGACCATCGGGTCCTGCTCGACGATCGCGGCGACGGTCTTGACCGTCACATTGGGGTTTTCGTACGCTTTTTCGATCTCCGTCACGGTCTTGGGAAGCGGAGGAAGTGAACTGATTCGCTGAACCAATTGGGAGTTTATCATCTTTTCATGCCTTCAAAAATAGTCTTTTCTTTTATGGAATCCATTGAAAGATCACGAGCCGAACTTGACACTGTCGGAGCGTGCACGGCGCCGCGCTTTCTTCTTGGCGACCTCCCGGTTGAAGGAGAAGATGGAGTAGATGGCCCAGATCAGGAACATCGACGCCAGAATCTCGTAGCCGATCGCCCACATCATGAAAAACCCGATGAAATCGCCTTTCGTGATGACGGTGAAAAGATCGCTGATGCTACCCTTGGCCGAAAAGGCCAGCATCGCCAGCGTCCCGGTGATATAGGGTCCGAAGATGAAGTAGAGTGCCGCTTTGATGTAGGCGTATTTCGGGTCGCCGCCCACCAGATCCGCGACGGTGAGCTGTTGATGGAGAAAATCGCCATGATTTTCGTACATCAACTCCTGATATTTGGGCATCGATTTGTAAAATTTCGTACGTTTGGCAGCCATATCTTCCCACTTTCCGAATAAACGTGTTAATTTTGGTCAATATTGTATCATAAAGAGATACACGTTTCCTGACGGATATCTACGCTATTTATACTGATTATTATTCTTTTTCGTTCTCCAAAACGGTTCCCAGCTCCTTGCTGAGAAACGCGCCGGTGTAACTGCCGGTCTTCTCATGGTTTTTGGCCAACGCTTCGGGTGTTCCCGTCGCGATGATCCTGCCGCCTTTGCTGCCCCCTTCAGGGCCCATATCGATGATATAGTCGGCGTTTTTGACCATGTCGAGGTTATGCTCGATGACAAGCACCGTATTCCCCAGATCGGTCAGATGGTGCAGCACCTTCGTCAGACGGTCGACATCGGCGAAATGCAGACCCGTCGTCGGTTCGTCGAGTATATAGAGCGTATTGCCCGTATCCCGACGGCTCAACTCCTTGGCCAGCTTGATCCGCTGCGCCTCGCCGCCCGAAAGAGTGACGGCGTTCTGTCCCAGGGTGATATACCCCAGTCCCACATCCTGCAGCGTCTTCAGTTTGGCGAAGATCTTCGGAATATGCTCGAAAAACCGGAGTGCCTCGTCCACACTCATTGCTAATATATCGGCAATATTCTTACCTTTGTAATGGATCTCGAGTGTCTGGGGGTTGTAACGTTTCCCTTTACAGGCGTCGCACTTGACCATGATGTCGGGCAGGAAGTGCATCTCGATCTTGATTTCACCCTCGCCCTGACACTTCTCGCAGCGTCCGCCCTTGACGTTGAAGCTGAAACGGCCCGGCTTGTATCCTCTGATCTGCGCCTCTTTCGTCTTGGCGAAGAGATTTCGGATCTCGTCCATGACACCGGTGTAGGTGGCCGGGTTGGAACGGGGCGTGCGGCCGATGGGGCTCTGGTCGAGATAGATCACCTTGTCCAGATGCTCCAGACCGCTGATTTCCACACCGTCGACCTTGTGCACCTTCCGGGCGCGGTTGAGGATCTCCTTGGCCGTGGGAAGAAGCGTCTGCAAAATCAGGGAACTCTTGCCGCTTCCGCTGACACCCGTGATGCAGACGAAATTCCGCAGCGGGATCTTCGCCGAGAGGTTTTCGATGTTGTTGATCGTGACGTTTCGGATCTCCAGCCACTCCTTCTGGGGACGGCGGTGGAAATACTCGATCTTTTTTCTTCCCGTCAGATAGTCGGCCGTCAGCGTATCGGCCTTTTTGAGTTCCTCTAGCGTCCCGGCGAAGACGATCTCGCCGCCGAACTTTCCGGCCCCCGGACCGATATCGACGATGAAGTCCGCCGCCTCGATCGTCTCCTTGTCGTGCTCGACGACGATGACGCTGTTGCCTTTCTGACGAAGAGATTTGAGGGTGCGGATCAGCTTCTGGGTATCCCGCTCGTGCAGGCCGATGCTGGGTTCGTCCAGGACGTACATGACTCCGGTCAGACCGCTGCCGATCTGGCTGGCGATGCGGATACGCTGCGCCTCCCCGCCGCTGATCGTACGGGCGTCGCGCCCGAGCGTCAGATATCCGAGCCCCACGTCGTAGAGGAAAAAGAGCCGCTCCCGGATCTCCTTGAGAATGGGTGCCGCGATCATCTTCTGCTGCTCGCTCAGGTCGGCGAAACTCTTTTCGTCTTGGAAGAAGGCGTAGCACTCCTCGATCGGCATGTCGATGATCTCCGCGATCGTCTTACCGCCCGCCTTCACGGCCAGCGACTCGGGTTTGAGACGGTGGCCGCCGCAGCTGTCGCACACCTTTTCGGTCATATATTCGCCGAACTCTTTGTCGTCCTTGAGCATATCGTAGGAGATACGGACGGCACCGGGCCATACGCGTTCCATATGGTGGCGTTTCCAGGTGAATTTCACCAGATCCGGCGTCCCGTAGAGAATCTGCTTCTTCTGGTGCTCTTCGAGCTCCTCGTAGGGGATCTTCGTCGGGATCCCCGCCGTTTCGCAAAAAGCCGTCAGAAACTTGAAATAGTAGCTTCGGTTGAAGCCGTAGAGGGTCTTGATCGCCCCCTCCGAAATGCTCAGATGCGGGTCGATGACACGTCCCAGATCGAGGGTGTAGCGCATTCCCAGACCGTCACAGGTCGGACACGCCCCTTTGGGAGAGTTGAACGAAAAGCTCAGCGGCTCCAGCGGATCGAAGCTCACCTTGCAGTGGAAACAGGCCAGATGCTCGCTGTAGTGGATCAGCGGCGGCGTGTTCATCTCCTCGTGGTTGAGCACTTCGATCTCCACCTCGCCGTAGCTCTCGTTCAGCGCCTTCTCGATATCCTGGGCGATCCGCTCTTTGGAGCCCTCTTTCACGACGACCCTATCGATCACCGCCTTGATCGTGTGTTTCTTGGTTTTGGAGAGCTCCACATCCTCGTCCAGACGGACCATGACCCCGTCGATGTGGGCGCGGACATACCCTTTGTGGCGAAGCGATTCGATCATGTCGGCGAAGGTACCCTTCTTCTCCCGTACCAGCGGTGCCATGATGACCAGTTTGGCCCCCTCGGGGAGCCCCAGCACCTGTTCGATGATGTCGGCGGCGCTCATCTGCGATACCGGGCGGCCGCACAGATGGCAGTACTGTTTTCCCACCCGGGCGAAGAGAAGGCGCAGATAGTCGTAGATTTCGGTGATGGTGCCCACCGTCGAGCGGGGGTTTTTCGAAGTCGTCTTCTGGTCGATGGCGATGGCCGGCGTCAGCCCCTCGATCTTGTCCACGTCGGGCTTGCCGACCCTGTCGAGAAACTGGCGGGCGTAGGATGAGAGCGACTCGATATAGCGGCGCTGCCCCTCCGCGTAGAGGGTATCGAAGGCCAGGGTGCTCTTGCCGCTGCCCGAAAGTCCCGTAAAGACGACGAGTCTGTTTTTCGGAATCTCCAGATCGATCGATTTGAGGTTGTTTTCCCGGGCTCCGAAAATTTTGATTTTATCCAATGAATTCCACTCCTGCTCTGGTTTGGGCTCTATATACCATAAGTTTCGTTTAAGGTCAAGTCAGCCGACGAGGATTTTCTTCAGCATAAGTGCCAGAATGACCACATAGAGGACGATCAGGGCGTTTTTGTGCTTTTTGTGGCCCGTCTTTCCGGCCAGCCAGATGCCGGTCTGCACACCGAAAAGCGAAGCGATACCCACCAGCAGACCGTGATGGTAGTCGATCTGTCCGGCCATGGAGAGGCTGATGAAGCCCGAAATCGAAGAGAAGACGACGAAAAAGAGGCCCGCGGATACCGCCTTTTTCAGCGGATAGTGCAGCAGCCCCACCAGAATCGGCGTCAGGAGCACCGATCCGCCGATACCCATCGAGATGGCGAAAAGGCCGATCGTCGCACCCGTCGCCGCGAGAACCGCCGGCGAAAGATCGTGTCCCGCATCGACGTCCACATGGGCCGGGGCCCTGAAAAAACGGTAGAGGGCGAAACCGATGACCGCCACGAATGCGGTCTCCAGCACGATCTCCGGGACCGCTTTGACGAGCCAGCCGCTGCCGAGCGCCCCGACGAAACCGCCCAGACCGATGACGGCCCCCTCCTTGAGGTTGAGATGCCCTTTTTTGTGGTTGAGCCACGATCCGTAGAGGGAGCTGAATACCATCTGCATGACCGATATCCCGATGGCGCTCTTGATGTCGAATCCCAGCATCATGAGCGCGGGAACCAGCATGGTCCCCCCGCCGATACCGAAAAAGCCCGACAT
>NZ_JAOZOZ010000053.1 GCF_029933015.1 Hydrogenimonas sp.
AGATATCCGGCTGCGCTCGGTGACGTTTTGCGTGTCTATACGAGGCTGGTGGAAAAAAGAAAAGCCTCGATCACGCTTCTTCAGCGGGTCGAGAAAGACGGTAAGACACTTTTTGAAATGACGATCCGGCTGGCCTTCTTGAAGGAGGGCAGACCGGTGAAGATCCCGGATTCGGTCTATTCGGTCATCTCTGCATGGGAGAGTGGCATATAGGGAGTGGCTTCCTCCTCTTCGAAAGGCTCGATGATCTCCTCTTCGGGGAAAGGAATCTCTTTGGGGATGAAACGGTAAAGACCCGCTTCGTAAAATCTGATCTCGTAATCGAGAGACCGATCGACGAAAACCTCTTTGGTCAGACGCTGTTCGCCCGTTTTGAGATTGAAAAGAGTGTCGATGCCGGCGATCGTGGCGTAGTTGAGCCAGTTGAAGCGGATATCCTGTCGTACGAGGGCGACATTTTCCGTCAGGAACGGATCGGCCGAACCGATGGAGCTGGCGATGACCATGTTCTCTCTGTCGTGATACTGGGTCAGTGTCAGAAGCAGGGGCGAGTAGTTGATCTGCGTACTCAGGATCAGGATCGGTTTGAAATCGGCCAGTGTGAGCTGCGAGAGAAAAAGGCTGCTCTTGACGACCGGTGTATTGAGAAACATGGTCGACTGGTTGAGATCTTCATGTTTCTCGATCAGCTCTTTGTAATAGCCGTTTTTTCCCAGTACGATCGAATCGTTGACATCCACGAACTCTGCGACGGTTTCCGAAAGCATTTTCGAAAGTCCCGATCTGTCGGAAACCGTCACGGTCGTGGCGTTGGATTCGACCATATAACTGAGTGTTTCGATCTGTTTTCGGTAGTCGATACCGCCAAAGAGAACCTGCTCGTTGATGCAGTCGATTCGGTTTTTATGCAGTGTCGGTATGAAGAATTTCCCGGGCAGCAGCTGGTTGCACAGATAGTCCGCCCCTCTTTTCGTCACGGGGGCTACGATCAGATCGTAAGGGCCCGAAGAGGAGAGGTCCCGAAGAACCTTCTGAAGGCTCTCTTCCGATTCGTCCGGGACGGAATAGACCTCCATCTCGAAAGGAATACCGCGATCGAGAAGGTAGGCGAGTGCAGAATGGGTCGTCGAAACCGCATATTTTCCGATCACCTTTTTGGGAACGACGAAGGCGACCCTGAAAGCCGCGGCGCCGTAAACCCTCCCTTTGAGGTTGAAAAGCGCCATGTAGCTCTGCCGTTTGGCCATCAGCTCGGGATTTTCCGTCTTTCCCGATTTCGCCAGAAACGTAAAGATTTCGCCCTTTTCGAGTGCCTCCTGCAGCATCGCATCGTCATAGGGGGTCGGATCGAGATCGACGATGATCATCGTCGGAATCGGTATGGGCGAAAGGAGCTGACTCTGTCCCCAGAGGAAGATGTGTAAAAAGAGCAGAAGAGGCAATAACTTTTTCATAACAATCCCTTGATGGTGAGCAGATCCTGATACGACTCTTTTTTGGCCGATGGATTGCGCAGAAGATAGCTTGGGTGGTAGGTCGGAACCAGTTTGAAGCTCCCCATATCGAGAACCGTACCGCGTATTTTCGTGATGCCTGTCTTGTCGCCTGTCAGATAGTGGTAGGCCGTCGCTCCGAGTGCGGCGATCACTTTGGGACGAATCAGTTCGATCTGTTTGTGTAGATAGGGCAGACAGGTATAGGCCTCTTCGGGGGTCGGTACCCGGTTGTTGGGAGGACGGCATTTGACGATGTTGGCGATATAGACTTCACTGCGGGGAATCTCCAGAACGTTTTCTATCATTTTCGTCAAAAGCTCTCCGGCGCGGCCGACGAAAGGCCTTCCCGTCGTATCCTCCTGCGCACCGGGTCCTTCACCGACGAACATCAGCGCGGCATGGGGATTTCCCTCGCCGAAGACCGTTTTGGTGCGCGTTTTGCTCAAAGGACATAGCTGACACTGGGAGACGATTTTCGCCAGGGCGTCGAGATCGTCGGGAAGTGCCGAAGGTGCGGCACTTCGTTTTTCGACAAGTGGCACATATTTGAAACCCAGCTGTTTGAGCTGATGGAGCCGTTTGAGCTGCAAAGCGTTATAGAGTCGATTCATAGGGGATAGTTTAGGTCAAAAGGGGTTAAAAAGAGGTTATAGGGACGCCGAAGCGTCCCGAATGTGCAAATTCGTTAAGAGGCGGTGACGATCTGTTCCTCTTTCGAAAAACATATCGTCACTTTTTTCCGTTTGATAAAATTCGGTCGTGAAGTGGTGCGTTACTTGACTTCGACTTCGACCGGATCGCTCTCCCAGAGGCCGTGCTTGGTGCAGTAGGCCATGGCTGTCAGTTTCAGTTTGTTGCCGGTCGGGACGATGTTGAAAGTCACTTCCGCATGCTCTTTCTGGTTGCCCAGGGTACCGGGTGTGAAAGTCGCCTGTCCGAGGAGAGTCTCTCCGTTCCAGAGCTGAATGTAGGCGATGTAGTGGTCGAAATCGTCCGGGTGGCTGTACTCGTTACCCATTTTGACCGTGACCGGGAACTTCTCGCCTTTTGTCGCCGTTTCGGCACAGTGTACGAACGGAGAGTGGCGGTCGATGTAATCTTTTTTGGCTTCTCTCTCTACAGTGTCGATGTCGACGTATCGGTTGATCTTAGGCATATTGGCCTCCTTCTTTCGTGATTTGATTTTGTTATAAAGATTGTAGCATCAAGGATGTTAAAGAAGAGAGATTTTGTCCGATTTGCTTGAATGGTTAAGTTTGAATTAATAAAGTAGCGGCGTGGAGGGAAGCCCGAAGGCTTCCATGTTTTTTTGAAATCAGGCGAACTGGGTCTCGGCGACGTGATGCTGCAGACCGAGCTCTTTGGGATCGATACCCAGCGCCAGGCCAACGAGTTGGGGCAGGTGGAGTACCGGCAGGGCGATATCCCGTCCCATCTCTTTGGCGACGGCGTGCTGTTTGACGTCCATGTTGAGATGACAGAGCGGGCAGGGGGTGACCATCATGTCCGCATTGTTGTCGATGGCGTCGAGCAGTGCCGTACCGGTCAGTCGGTTGGCTGTTTTGGGAGCCTGCAGGTCGGCGTGGAATCCACAGCATTTGTTTTTGCTTTCGTAATCGACGCTTTTGCCCTGAAGCGCTTCGATGAGGCGATCGAGAGAGTTGGGATTGTAGGGGTTTTCATGCATGTTGTATTTGCCCATGAACTCTTCGGTCGTGAAAGCCTCTTCACCGCCGCCTTCTCCCACATCGGTTTCGATCAGTTTGTTGTTGTGCTTGTGGTGGATATGGCTGGGTCGGATGTTGTGGCATCCGTAGAATGCCGCGATATTGAAGTCGTTAAGCGGTTTTTCGACCTTTTCGGCCAGTTTGTCGAGACCGTAGTCGTCGATGATGGCGTAGAGGAAGTGGCGGACACTGCTGGTGCCTTTGTACTCCAGGCCCACTTCCGCCAGCTTTTCGTTGACCTGCGATTTGAGATCTTCGTCGTGGTCGAGGCGCTCTTTGGTCATGACGGTGTTGAGCTGGCACGTGTTACAGATCGTCACCATATCCAGCCCCTGTTTTTCGGCGTAGCAGATGTTGCGGGCGTTGAGGACCAGTGAGAGGAAATCGTCGAAATCCTGCAGGTGGCTCGCGCCGCAGCAGCTCGCTTCGTCAAGAAGCACCAGTTCGATACCCAGTTTCTTGGCGACCGCCATCGTCGACATCAACAGTTCGGGGGTCGATTCTCTCGCTGTACATCCGGTATAGAGTGCGTATTTAAGTTCTGCCATTTTGTCTCCCCCTTAGAATTTGACTTTCGATGAAGATTTGACCAGCGTCTGAATCTCATCGAGGTTTTTGGATTTGGGCATGTTCCACGGCATGACGATCTTGCCCTTCTTGAACATCGCGATCGCTTCGGGCAGGTGCTTGAGAACACCGATGTTGCCTTCGGAGTAGCGTACCAGTTCCCCTTCGTCGAGGATACCGTGTTTGATGATGGAGTGTTTGAAGCCGACGGCATGGCGTGTGGCCACGTTGTCCTGGGCCAGACCCTCTTCGAAGAGCTGGTTGTGCAGTTTCGTGATCTTTTCGATCGGGTTGACATCTTTCGGGCACGCTTCGGCACATTCGAAACACTTGACGCAGTCCCAGACGCCCGGGCCCATCTCCCGGACCGTTTCGAGGCGGTCGGTTTTGGCGGTGTCGCGGACATCGGCGTTGAATCGGTAGGCTTTGGCGAACTGCGCCGGTCCGAAATACTCTTCGTTGACTTCGACCACGGGGCAGGCGTAGTAGCAGCTGCCGCACTGGATGCAGTAGTCGGCTTCCAGCAGCTCTTCGGCCTCTTTCGGAGAGACCTTGATCTCCTCTTCGGGATGCTCGTCGATCTCGGCTTCCAGGTAGGGCTTGAGCTGCGCGTGCTTTTTCCAGAAGTCGCTGCGGTCGATGATCATGTCCTTGACGACGCGCTTCTTGCTCTGGGGCTCCAGAAGCAGCGTATCGGTCTGGAAAATGTCGACCAGTTCCCATACGTTCTGTTTGCACGAAAGGACCGGTTTGCCGTTGACCTTGATGGCGCAGGCGCCGCAGATGCCGTGGCGGCAGCTCCGTCGGTAGCTGAAACTTCCGTCGAATTCCCATTTGATGCGGTTGAGGATATCCAGGACCAGCTCGTCCTTGCCCACTTCCATCTCGTAGGTTTTGAAGTAGGGCAGAAAATCGGTTTCCGAATTGAAGCGGAATGTTTTGAATGTCAGTTTTTTCGTAATGCGTTCTGTACTCATACCCAATCCTTAATATTTTCGCTCTTGCGGCTCGAATTTGCCGAGTGTGACATCACCATATTCGATATTGATCGATCCGTCTTCGTTCATCGTCGCGAAGGTGTGCTTGAGGAACTTCTCGTCGTCGCGCTTCTGATAGTCTTCGCGGAAGTGTGCGCCGCGGCTCTCTTTTCGCGCGATCGCCCCCTCGACGATGAAGGTGGAGTAGTCGAGCATGTGGCCGAACTCGATCGCCTCCTGCAGATCGGTGTTGAAGATCTTGCTCTTGTCGTCGATGCGGATGTTTTTGTAGCGCGTGCGGAGCTCTTTGAGGATCTCACGCTGCTTGAGCATCGTCTCTTCGGTACGGAAGACGCCGGCGTTGGCGGTCATGGACTCCTGAAGCTCCTTGCGAAGCTGGGGGACCCTTTCGGTGCCGTTGTTGTTCATACAGAAGGCGATCTCTTCGAGCATCGTGTTGGCGTCCTCTTCGCTGACGGAAGGTTCGTCGAAGACGCCCGCTTCCAGATCCTCGACGATATGCTTGCCCACGTGGCGTCCGAAAAAGAGCGCTTCCAGGAGAGAGTTGGCGCCCAGGCGGTTGGCGCCGTGGACGCTGACACAGGCGCATTCGCCCGCCGCGTAGAATCCGCGGACGATCTCTTTGGGGCTTTTCTTGACGTGGCCGTCGATGTCGACGGGGATACCGCCCATCGAGTAGTGGGCCGTGGCCGCGATGTGGATCGGCTCCTTGATCATGTCCTGTCCCAGGAAAGTGATCGCCAGGTCGCGCAGTTCGGGGAGGCGCTCCATGATGATCTTTTCGCCAAGATGCGTCAGGTCGATGGCGACGGCGTCGCGATTGGGTCCGACACCGCGTCCTTCGAGAATCTCTTTGGTGATGGCGCGGCTGACGACGTCGCGGGGTGCCAGCTCCATCTTTTCGGGTGCGTACTTCTCCATGAAGCGTTCGCCCTTGGAGTTGTAGAGGCGTCCGCCTTCACCGCGGGCCGCTTCGGAGATCAGGATGCCGCTGCCCGCCAGACCGGTCGGGTGGAACTGGACGAACTCCATATCCTCCAGCGGGAGGCCGTGGCGCGCGACGATGGAGAGGCCGTCACCGGTGTTGGCGTGGGCGTTGGAGCTGATCTTGAAGGAGCGTGCGTAGCCGCCGGTGGCGAACATGACCGCTTTGGCCGCGAAGATGGCCGGTTCGAGATTGCGGATATCGTAGGCGACGGCACCCTTGACGACACCGTCTTCGTAGACGATGTCGGCCACGTACCACTCGTCGAAGAAGGTGACGTTTTCGCGTTCGCACTGCTCGTAGATGGTCTGCAGCAGCGTCAGACCCGTGCGGTCCTTGGCGTAGCAGGCGCGGGGTTTGGACTGTCCGCCGAAGGGGCGCTGGGCGATCGTGCCGTCCTCTTTGCGGCTGAAAGCGGCACCGGCGTTGGCGATCCAGCGGATCGTTTCGGGCGCTTTGGAACACATCAGCTCCACGGCGTCCTGGTCGGCGAGGTAGTCGCTTCCCTTGACCGTATCGAACATGTGGAGTTCGATATCGTCGTCTTCGCTCAGGGCCGCGTTGACACCGCCCTGGGCCGCACCGGAGTGGCTTCGAAGCGGATGGAGCTTCGTCAGCACGGCAACCTGTTTGCCGGCACGCTGAAGTTCGCGTGCGGCTGCCAGACCGGCCAGGCCGGCACCGACAATCACTACATCGTAATTATGTATCTGTACACTCATGTTAGACGCATCCTTTGTATGGCATAGATAGGTCAATTATACATGTTTAGGCTATAAAATAGTTTAATCGGTCGGGGAGAAATCGGAACCTGTGGCCCGAATGTTACGGAAAGGGGCAGAGGCTTCCGCCCGGCGGAAGGAGAGGGGACGGCGGCAAAGGATCCGCCGCCGTTTTTCAATGTTCGGGCATCTTCTCCTCGTGCTGGAGACAGTTGCATTTGGTGACGTTTTCGTTCAGTCCGGTCTTGACCATCTGGCGGCGGAGATAGGCGATTTTGGACTGAAGGGGCAGTTTCTTGGGGCAGACATCTTCGCATCCCAGCAGCGTCATGCAGCCGAAAACGCCGTTTTCGTCGCCGATCAGTTCGTAGTAGTCGGCATCGGTCCGCTCGTCGCGGGGATCGAGCTTGTAGCGGGCGATCTTGTTGAGTCCCACGGCGCCGACGAAGTTTTCGTTCATCTGGATCGTCCCGCATCCGGCCACGCAGCAGCCGCACTCGATGCATCGGTCGAGCTCGTAGATCTCCTCGGCCAGATCGGGGTCCATCGGCTCCTCGATGCGGTTGATGCTTCTGAGCTCCTTCTCCTTGTGGTGGATCCAGGTCTCGAGCCGTTCGTTCATTCCGCGCATCCATTTGCCGTTGTAGACGGAGAGGTCGCCGATGAGCTCGAAGAAGGGGAGGGGTGCGAGATTGATCTCTTCGGGCAGTTTCGAGGTCAGGGTGCTGCACGCCAGGCCCGGCTTGCCGTTGATCAGCATGCCGCAGCTTCCGCAGATGCCCGCCCGGCAGACGAAGTCGAACTTCAGCGATGCGTCGTGGTGCTCCCTGATGTCGTTGAGGACGATAAAGAGGGTCATCCCCGGCGCTTCCTCGATCTCGAAAGTGTCGATATGGGGTTCGTCCCCTACGACGTGCGGATCGTACCGCAGGATGTTGATTTTCAGTTTTCTCGGTTTCGGTTCGCTCATACTTCATCCTTCTCGTCGTCGAATCGTTCGTAGAGGCGTTCGTTGCGGCCTCTGTATTTTTCGGGCAGCAGATGTTCATAGGGCATCAGCGCCTTCTGGATCGCGAAACGGTCCGCCCCTCTGGCGAGGAGCTCGTTGCGGATCGCGTCGATTTTGGCCTGCTGGATCATGCTGTCGGGATTTTCGATGATGTTCCTTTTGCCGTAGCCGCGCCACCCGGGCGGCAGTTCCATCTCCAGGATGTCGATGGGTTCGTAGGTGACGGTCGGCAGTGTCTGCTCCGGGTCGGGCCAGGAGGTGATCGTCCGCTTGAGCCAGTTGATGTCGTCGCGCATCGGGTAGTCCTCTCTGGCGTGGGCACCGCGGCTTTCGGTGCGCAGAAGGGCGCCGTAGGCGACGGTGAGGGCGATCTTGATCATCTTCTGGGTCCGGTAGGCCACGACCAGCGCGGGATTGGCAGCATAGGATTTGGAGCGGAAGACCGAAATGTTTTTGCTTCGGATATGGAGCTGCTCCAGCTGCTCCACCGCATCCTGCAGATCCCTGCCGTTGCGGAAGATCCCCACCTTCTCCATCATGATCTTCTCCATCGCCCGGCGAAGGACGTAGGCGTCCTCTCCGCCGTCGTTGTTGAGCAGGCGGCGGATCTTCTCCTCTTCGATACGGACGAAATCCTCGATGGCACCCGTCGAGATCCCGATGTGGCTCTGGGGAGAGTCGCAGAAATCGGAGATGTATTCGGCCACCAGCATGCCCGAGACGACCGTTTCGCTGACCGAGTTGCCCCCCAGCCGGTTGAAACCGTGCAGATCCCAGCAGGCCGCCTCGCCGCAGGCGTAGAGTCCCTTCAGCGTCTGGGATTCGCCCGTGTATTTGGTGCGGATGCCTCCCATCGAGTAGTGCTGTGTCGGTCGTACCGGTATCCACTCTTCGGCCGGGTCGATGCCCAGGAAGTTTTCGCAGATATCCTTGACCTCCCGGAGGTTCTTTTCGATATGTTCGCGTCCCAGTATCGTGATGTCGAGCCACAGATGGTCTCCGTAACGCGACGGTACCCCTTTGCCCTTGCGGATATGCTCGATCATGCGGCGGGAGACGACGTCCCGGGAGGCGAGCTCCTTCTTTTCGGGCTCGTAATCGGGCATGAACCGGTAGCCGTCCACGTCCCGCAGGATCCCGCCGTCGCCCCGGCACCCTTCGGTGGTGAGGATCCCCACCGGAACGATGGCGGTGGGGTGAAACTGCACCGCCTCCATGTTGCCGAGCGTGGCGATGCCCGTCTCCAGAGCGATCGCCTGGCCCGTGCCCTGGCAGATGATGGCGTTGGTGGAGACTTCGTAGATGCGGCCGTAGCCGCCGGTGGCGATCGTCGTGGCTTTGGCGATATAGGCGACGATCTCGCCCGTCATCAGGTTTCTGGCCACGACGCCGTAGCATCGGCCGTGACGGTGGATGACCGACATCGCCTCCATCCGCTCGTGGATCTTCACGTCGTTTTCGTGGGCTTTGTTGTCCATGGCGTAGAGCATGCTGTGGCCGGTGCCGTCGGAGGTGTAGCAGGTGCGCCACTTCTTCGTTCCGCCGAAATCGCGGGCCGTGATGAGGCCGTGGGCCTCCTCCCGCTCCTCGATCTCCACCTTTTCGGCGTTGATGATGGCGGTGTGTTTCCCTTTGCGCACCCGGTTCCAGGGCACGCCGTAGTGGGTGAGCTCCCGGATCGCCTTGGGCGCCGTGTTGACGAACATCCGTACGACCTGCTGGTCGGCACCCCAGTCGCTCCCCTTGACCGTATCCTCGAAATGGATATCCTCGTTGTCGCCCCAGCCCATGGCGCAGTTGCCCAGGGATGCCTGCATGCCCCCCTGGGCCGCGGCGGAGTGGGAGCGTTTGGGCGGTACCAGCGTCAAAACGATGACGCGGTGCCCCCGCTCCTGCACGCCCGTGGCGACACGCAGGCCCGCCAGTCCGCCGCCTACGACCAGAACGTCCGTGTAGATGATTCTCATCGCTCAGCCTTTTCGACAGGGGTATTCTCGAGATTCAGGCCGATCGAGACGTAGGTCCCCAGCGACGCCAGGCCGATCAGAATGTAGACGGCGATCGCCGCCCGCATGATCCGTTTCATGATTTTCCTGCTTCTGCGGTAGTTTTTTCCCTCGAACCACCCCCACTTGAGGGCCAGGCGGTAGAGCCCTATGAAAGCGTGCAAAACGACGCAGAAGAGCAGGACCAGGTAGAGCGGCCACATCCATCCCTCCACGACCCGCTGGGCGGAGAGATAGGGGCCGATCTTTTCGGGATTGACCATCATCATGTAGATGTGCACCGATCCCAGAAAGAACATCGCGAAGCCGGTGACGACCTGGACCATCCAAAGCGAAGTATCCTCGTGGCCGAAGCGCCGCATATGGTTTCTGAACGTGCGGTACTGCTGCCAGGTGGAGGGGATCTTCCTCACGGCCAGGGCGGCATGGACGACGAACAGGATGGAGATGACGATGGCCAGAAAGGTGACGATGATCGGATGTCTCTCTCCGAAGAGATAGTATCCTTCGAAAAAGAGGGTCATCTTCTCCATCGCGTCGGGACCGAGGAGAATGCTCCCTTCGAAAATGATATGTCCGACGATGAACAGGGCGAGCAGAAGCCCCGTCAGACTCTGCGTGAAATCGAGATAGGCGGGTACACGGCTGTGGTGCAGTTTTGACATGAACGCTGTTTCCTTCTATAGTTGACTCGCGATTATCCCACAATAAAGATTAATATGCGATATAATCGCACCCATGAACAAAGAGGATTACTTCATCGGCTGTTTCGCCGAAAGCCCCTTTATCGGCGACGACGCTGCCATATTAAATAATATGTGCATCAGTCAGGACGCTTTTTTCGAAAATGTCCACTTCAAAAGAGAGTGGATGAGTCTCTACGATATCGCCCGAAAGGCGATGCTCGTCAACATCTCCGACGCGATCGTCATGAACGCCCGACCCAGATACGCCCTCCTGACGGTGGCGATACCCAAAGACTACACACGGGCCCAACTGAAGGAGCTGGCGGCGGGGTTTCAGGAGACCGCCGACGCCTTCGGCGTCACGATCGTGGGAGGCGACACGATCGCCAACGTCAAACTCGACATCTCCGTCACGATCCTCGCCGACTGCGAAAGACCGATACTCCGCAGCGGTATCAAAGAGGGTGACCTGCTGGCCTATACCGGGCATCCGGGGGAGAGCCTCAAAGATCTGCGGCGTCTTCTTCGGGGCGGCACGGTGAGTCCCGCTTCCCGCTTTGTCCATCCTCTTCTGCGCGACCGCTTTTTCTTCAAAGCCGCCAGATATATCAGGGCCGCCATGGATATCTCCGACGGCCTCTTTCACGATCTTGAAAAACTGCACAGGGCGAACCGCCTGGGCTTCGAGTTTTTCGACCCCATTCCCAAAAGGATCGGTTGCAGCGGAGAGGAGTTCGAAGTGCTTTTGGCTTTCGATCCGCGCCATGAAAAGGCGCTGCGGCATATCGCCCGGCAGACGCGCACCCCCCTGAAA
>NZ_JAOZOZ010000177.1 GCF_029933015.1 Hydrogenimonas sp.
TCAAACGGAAAGCGCCGGAAAGACGTGGATACGAGATCGTTTTCATCGGTGGTACGGGGTTGATCACCTGCATCGTCACAAAGAAGTCCGGTTTCGACAGGGCGCTGCCCGTGGTTTCCACCAGTCCGATCTGACCATCGTCGTCCAATCTGTAATGGCGATGTTACGAAGATGTAGACGAGGACGTAAGAACACGAAGATAAGAAGGAGAGAATATGAGTTACGAAACTTTCAGAAATGCCCAGCGTGAAGTCTGGATCGAATCGGAAGGTGTGAGAGTCGGCGGTTTTTTGGCCATACCCGATGGGGCGGCCTCGATCGTGCTTTTCGCCCATGGAAGCGGAAGCAGTCGTTTCAGCTCCCGCAACAACTACGTCGCCTCCGTACTTCACGAAGCGGGCATCGCGACACTCCTTTTCGATTTGTTGATGGAACACGAGGAGATCGACCGCAGAAACGTCTTCGATATCGATCTTCTGGCTTCCAGGCTGATGCTCGCGACGGAGTGGGTCAAGGCGGATGAAGCGCTATCGGGACTCAAGATGGGCTATTTTGGCGCGAGCACAGGCTCGGCGGCCGCACTGAAGGCATCGGTACTGACACCCTATGAAATAAACGCCATCGTATCTCGCGGCGGCCGTCCCGACATGGCGGCGGACGTGCTGGAGAGAGTGACCGCCCCGACGCTGCTGATCGTCGGCGGGAACGACGACATCGTTCTGGAGCTCAACGAAGCGGCCTACGCGAAACTGCAATGTGAAAAGAAGATGGTGATCGTGCCGGGAGCCACCCATCTCTTCGAAGAGCCGGGTGCCCTCGAATCTGTGGCCGAACTGGCCAAAGATTGGTTCGTGAATCATCTGGGAAATGATTCATGAAGTAGCTGTTCAATCGCTGTGTTGTAGGAGCGGGGGTATGCTATACTTCTACGGATTTCAGAAGATAGGAAAACTGTTTTGACCACCGAAGAGAAAGTGATACTGCTGGCCATGCTGAAAAGAGAAGAGGGCGAAAGCCTCAAAGATGTGCTGCTCATGCTTGAAAACAGCCGTGTTTTCACCCTCAAAGAGGGGAAAAGGTTGGCCCGGGGACTGAAAGAAGAGGGATATATCGAAAAGGGCGAACTGACCGTCAAGGGAGAGGCCGCCGCGAGAACCGCCGAAGAAGAGTTTAAACTTTCCTGATAATTGCCGATAGTTTTGCTTGATACAAACAAACCGAAAGAAGGGGCAGGACATGCCGAAAACACTGCGCGGCAAATTTCTCTGGATGCTGTTGGGAACGATGGTTTCCGGATCTTTACTGCTCTCTTTCTATCTTTTTTCCAGTTTCAACCGTGTCGTCAGCCAGGCTGTGGAGTCGAAAGTCAAAACCATCAGCGACTCCATCTTTATCGCGGTACGTACCAGCATGAATTTCGGCGATCCCGCCGTCGTGCACGATACGCTGGAGTCTGTGAAAAAGATCGAAGGGATCAAACATGTCGGGATCGCGAAATCGAAAGAGGTGATCAAAGCCTTCGGACTGCCTGATTCTCCTTCCTCAGACCCGGAAATACTCAAAGTCTTCGAGTCCAGGAAACTGGCGATTCTCGAAAAAGAGGAACCCGTACACGCCATCCGCCTGCTCAAACCGCTCACGGCCACGGGCGAATGTCTTACATGCCATACCAACGTGAAAAAGGGAGATGTCCTGGGCGTCATGGATGTGGAGGTCTCTTTGCAGGAGAGCGATGCGCAGATAAACGCCCTCAAGATCGCCATCGCCGTCGGACTGGCTGTCGCTACGATCGCTACGATCGCGCTTTTCATGCTCTTTTTCCGAAACAGCATTTTCAAACCTCTCAAAGTGATGGAGGAGCGGGCAGAAGATATCGCCAGCGGTGAAGGAGATCTGACGAGGCGTCTGAGATTCGTCAAAGGGGATGAGATAGGGAAAGTGGCGCAGCGTATCGACGCTTTTATCGACAAGGTGCATCGAACCATCGCCCAAGTCAAAGAGGCGAGCCATCAGAATCTCACCGTCGTGGAGGATCTGGAAAAAGAGTCGAAACGGGTCGAAGAGCGTTCTGTCGAAGGAATCGATGCGGTCAGGAAAACCGTCGGAATGGGCGTGACAATGAAGGAGCATCTCGACGAGACGATCGAAAGCACACGGCAGAGTCTGGAAAACGTACAAAATGCCAAAGAGCGGATCGAAAACGTTCAGGGGGAGATAGAGAGACTCGTTCGTCAAGTGGCGGAACAGGCCCAAACGGGTACCCAGATGGCCGAGAAGCTGACGCTTCTTACCGACAATACCACGGCGGCCAAAAACGTACTCTCCTCCATCTCCGAAATCGCCGAACAGACCAATCTATTGGCCCTCAATGCCGCCATAGAGGCGGCACGTGCGGGAGAACACGGCCGGGGATTCGCCGTCGTCGCCGACGAAGTGCGGAAACTGGCCGAACAGACCCAGAAAAGCCTGAGTGAGATCGATGCCACGATCGGTATGATGGTCTCCGAGATCGCCGATACGAGTGCCACCATGAACCAAAATGCCAAACAGATAGAAAAACTGACCAAAACCGCCGACGAGACCGACGAAAAGATCGTCGAAGCGGTGAAATATATGGAGAGTGTCGAAACGGTGAGCCGTCAGACGGTGGAGATATCCAATCGTCTCGCCGAACAGATCGAATCGATACTCCGTGAGATCGAATCGATTGAAAAGAGTTCGGAGGAAAATATCGAAAGTGTGAAAACGACACAGAGTGTCGCGCGGCGCATCGCCGACATCGCAAGGGAACTGAACCGGACGCTCGAGAATTTCAAAACCTGATTTTGGGGATCAGGCCGGTTTCTCCTCCTCCTTT
>NZ_JAOZOZ010000178.1 GCF_029933015.1 Hydrogenimonas sp.
GGTCGAACTCCCTGAGGATCCGCTCGATCTTGTCGTCGAGGTTCCAGGCGTTGTGGTAATCGAGGAAGGCGGTGAGTCTGGCGTGCTCCTCCAGCAGTGTGCGGTTTTCGAAATCTTCGGCGAGCTGCGCGGATATCTCTTCGTAGCGGCTTTTGGCCTGCTGGATCTCGGTGAGCTCCTTTTCGATGGCGTCGCGCACCGAGACCCCCGCTTCGAACGTGGGCTGCTGCTCGAGCATCTCGATGCGTATCCCCTGTCTGACGATCCTTTGGCCGGCGTCGGGCTCGATCTCGCCGCTGACGATCTTCATCAGCGTACTCTTGCCGCTGCCGTTGCGGCCTACGATGACGATGCGTTCATATTCGTCAATATGAAAATTGATCCCCTCAAAAATGATCTGGGATTCGAACTGTTTGTCGACTTCGAGCAGGTCTACGAGGGCCATAAATACCTTTTCTTACGTTGTTGAGTTAGATTGATCTTTTGGAATTGGATTTTAACCTATCTTGGCTATAATCCTGATAATTCGATAGAAACGAGGTCATTCCGAACATGGTTCAAGCACTCTCCATCATCTTCTTTCTCTATGTCCTGATCAAGGTCTATATCAGCGTCATGCAGATCGGCTACGTCGCCAAAGCCAAAAACATGCCGCCGGTTCTGATGAAACCGAGCAGCTGGATGAAGTCGGCGCGCTACCTGATCTCAAACGAACGGCTCAAGATCGTCGAAACGCTGGTGGAGTACGCGCTCTTCGTCTTCTGGCTCTCATGGGGTATCCGCTGGCTCGATACGATGACGTGGAACATGGACCCGATCATGCAGGCGGTCGTCGCCGTGGATCTCTTTCTGATCGTCAACTACGTCGTAGAGCTTCCCTTTTCCATCTACAAGACCTTCGTCATCGACGAGCGTTTCCGGTTCAACCACTCGACCCCGGAACTCTTCGTCAAAGACCAGATCAAAGGGGGGCTTCTGACCCTGGTGGTCGCGTCGGTTCTGAGTGCGGCGGTGGCGTGGATCATCGTCAACGTGCCGATGTGGTGGTTCGTCAGCTTCCTGTTGATCTTCGCCGTCATCGTGCTGCTGAACCTTCTCTATCCGACTCTCATCGCTCCGATGTTCAACAAATTCACGCCGCTTCAGAACGAAGCGCTCAAAGAGAAGATCGACGCGCTCATGCAAAGAAGCGGTTTCGAGAGCGAAGGGGTTTTCGTCGTCGACGCCAGCAAACGCGACGCCCGGCTCAACGCCTATTTCGGCGGTCTTGGAAAGACCAAGCGGGTCGTGCTCTTCGACACGCTGCTGGAGAAACTCAGCGACAGCGAACTCTTGGCGGTACTGGGTCACGAACTGGGCCACTACAAACATCACGACATCTACAAGAACATCGCGATGCTGGGAGGCATACTCTTCGTCGGTTTCTACATCTTCGGTCATCTTCCCACTTCGCTCTTCATGGAACTGGGTGTGCGGGAGACACCGGCGATGCTGATGGTCCTCTTTCTGCTGATGATTTCGGTATTCATCTTCATCTTCATGCCGATCATGAGTTTCGTCAGCCGTCAGAACGAATACGCCGCGGACAAATACGCCGTCGAAATGTGCGGCAGCGAGGATCTGATCCGTGCCCTGAAAAAGCTGGTCGACGAGAACAAGAGCTTTCCGATGGCCCACAGACTGACGATCTTCTTCTACCACTCCCATCCGCCGATCGTCGAGCGTCTCAGGGCATTGGGCGACAAGAGCGTCCGTGACGACGGCAAAGAGGACGAAGCGCTCAAAGGAGAGTTCACCGTATGACGATCGAGGAGGCGCTGCGCGAAGCCTCGGTGATTTTGTCGAAGGTCTCCGAGCGTCCCCGCCTGGAGGCGGAGATCCTGATGGCCCACCATCTACGGAAAGAGCGCACGTGGCTCCATATGCACGGCGACAGCGACCTGGAGGATCCCGAGGGGTTCTGGCGCCTGGTGGAGCGGCGCAAAAAGAGCGAACCGATCGAATACATCACGGGCCGCGTCTCCTTCTACGACATCTGGCTCGAAGTGGGGGAGGGGGTACTGATCGCCCGTCCCGAGACGGAGCTGCTGGTGGACATGGCCGCGGAGGTGATCCGCAAACACGGCCTGAAACGTATCTGCGAGATCGGTGTCGGCAGCGGTGCCGTGAGTGTCGTGCTGGCCCGGAAGTTTCCCGATCTGCAGATCACGGCGACCGATATATCCGAAGACGCCCTGAAATACGCCCGAAAAAACATCGCCGCATACGGCCTGCAGGAGCGCATCACGCTGGTCCATACCGATCTGCTGGAGGGTGTGGACGAAGAGGCGTGCGAAATGATCGTCTCGAACCCGCCCTACATCTGCCGGGAGTTCCTGCTTCCCCATTCGGTCCGGTACGAACCCCAGAATGCCCTGATCGGCGGAGAGTGCGGCGACGAACTGCTCAAAGCGATCATCCTGGAGGCCAAACGCCGCGGCGTGCCCCACCTGGTCTGCGAGATGGGGTACGACCAAAGAGAGTCGATCGCCGCCTTCTGCAAGGAACAGGGCCTGCCCGAACCCAGATTCTACAAGGATCTGGCGGGGCTGGACAGAGGATTTTATCTCCAGTTAAAAGTTTAAGAGTGAAAAACTAAAAGTTTTGGAAAAGTCGCTGCGCTTCTTTTTCATTGGAAAAAATGGTCCGATGTGAAGCATCGGTTCACATGAACTTTTCACTTTTAGTTTTTAACTTTTCACTAAAAAAAGAGGAACCATGCAACCAAACCAAACCACAACACCACCCAAGTCCCCCATCGAACTCTCGATGCCGAAAAAACTCTGG
>NZ_JAOZOZ010000054.1 GCF_029933015.1 Hydrogenimonas sp.
ACACTCAACACTCAACACTCAACACTCAACACTCAACACTCAACACTCAATTCTCTACCGACGAAAGAATCTCCTCGACGATGGTCTCTACGTCCCGGTCGGCGTCGACGACGATCTGCGCCTGTTTTTCGTAGACCGGTTCGCGTGCTCTGAAGAGTCTCTCCGCATGGGCCGGGTCATGGAAAAGGGGGCGTCTTTCGCGCTCTTGGGGGGTGATGCGCCCAAGGATCTTTTCGAAAGGGAGTTTCAGGTAGACGACGGTGCCGATATCCCGCAGCCTCTCGACGACGGTGGGCATGCCGCCGCCGGTGGAGACGATGCTGCCGCGGACACATTCGGCCAGCCACTTCGCGCTTTCTCTCTCCAGCTCCCTGAAATAGGCCTCCCCTTTGTCGTGGAAAATGGAGGGGATCGCTTTGCCCTGGGCCGTTTCGATCAGTGCGTCGGCATCGAGAAAATAGCGTCCCGTCCTCTTGGCAAGAGCCCGTCCCACGGTGCTCTTTCCCGCACCCATGAAACCGATCAGGACGATGTTGTCAGCGCAGCCGGATGACGTAGCCATCGTCCGTTTTTTCTATGCGGTATTTGTAGGGGGCGTCGTAGGTGACGACGATGCGGTAGAAACCGTTGTGATTGCCGATGGCGACATCGGTGTAGGGCGGAAAGTCGATCTTCTTGTGGCGGGTCAGAAAGCGGCCGGTCGTGCGTTTGAAATCGACGGCGATCTTGAAGGGGTGGACCAGATGGAGGGATCGTATCTTTTCGTCTTTCGTGATGATGTGGACCTCTTTGCCTTCGATTTCGACCGTCACGAAAGGAAAGGGTTTGAAGACCGCTTTGGGTGTTTCGGCCGTTTTTTCCCGTTTCATCTCCTCTTTTTCGCGAGGAGATGTACCGGTGGGCTGTGAGGCTGCCGTCACGTTCGCTTCCGGTGACGGCCGCGAGGGGGGTGTCCGTACCTCCTCCTGTGTGAGGATGAGCGGTTTGTGCCAATCGATCGACCGATCGATCGAGATGATCTCTTTTTTGATCGACCCGTCGATGGACTGGTAGTAGACGGCCACGGAGGTGAGGACACGCGCATCTACGGGGAGCTGGATCCTGGCCTCTTTGAAGGGGGGCGCTTTTTCGATCCTGTTGGACGAGACCGGCAGGACGGTGTTGTCGATGATCGGTTTGAAAGGGTTTTCCCGTGCTTCGAGAAAAAGCAGGCTCAGACAGACAAGAAGTAGATATCTCATGGCTCCGGCTCCAGTTGTTTCAGTTCGAAATACTCTTTTTGAAGAGCGGCATTCTCTTTTTTCAGGATTTTGATGTGGCGCTCGTAGGTGGCGCGCTGCTCCTCGAGCCCCAGCAGAACCGTCAGGGAGTTGGGGCCGAACAGAAGCACGCCGGCGTAGATACCCAGTCCGATCACTGCCGCCAGAGCGAAAAAGATACGCTGTACGGGTATGCCGAAGAGGGCAAGCGACCGGCCTTCGCCGGTCGGGACCACTTCGATGTCGGGCATCAGCCGAAGAGTACCTTGCCGAGGTATTCGCCGTAGCCGAGTTCGCGCTCGATGGCCAGAAGCCGGTTGTATTTGGCGATACGCTCGGAGCGTGCCGTGGATCCGGTCTTGATCTGGCCGGTGTTGAGGGCGACGGCGAAGTCGGCGATGAAGCTGTCTTCGCTCTCGCCGCTTCGGTGACTCATGACGCAGGTGTAGCCGTTGCGCTGGGCGAGGCGGACCGTCTGCATCGTCTCGGAAACCGAGCCGATCTGGTTGGGTTTGATAAGAATCGAGTTGGCGATCCCCTTTTCGATGCCCTCGGCGAGGATACTGGCGTTGGTGACGAAGAGGTCGTCGCCGACGAGCTGGACTTTGCAGCCGAGGCGTTCGGTGAGAATCTTCCATCCGTCCCAGTCGTCTTCGCTGAGGCCGTCTTCGATGCTGACGATCGGGTACTTGGCGATCAGCTGCTCGTAGTACTCGATCAGCTCTTCGCTGCTGACGGTGCGGTCTTCGCTGTCGAGCCGGTAGCCGCCTTCGGCCACCAGTTCGCTGCTGGCCACGTCGAGGGCGATGGCGATCTGCTCACCCGGTTTGTAACCGGCTTTTTCGATCGCCTGCATGATCACCTGGATCGGCTCTTCGTTGCTGCTGAGGTTCGGTGCGAAACCGCCTTCGTCGCCCAGTGCCGTGGAGTGGCCCATGTCGTGGAGGATCTTTTTGAGGTTGTGGTAGACCTCCGCGCTGGCCCGCAGCGCTTCGGCGAATTCGTCGAAGCCCGTGGGCATGATCATGTACTCCTGGAAGTCGACGCTGTTGTCGGCGTGGCTTCCTCCGTTGATGATGTTGAGCATCGGGGTCGGTACGACCAGGGCGTTGGCGCCGCCGAGGTAGCGGTAGAGCGGCAGGTCCAGACTCGTCGCCGCGGCGCGCGCGACCGCCATGGAGACGCCCAGGACCGCGTTGGCGCCGATGTTGCCGTAGTTGTCCGTACCGTCGATCTCTTTCATGATCGCGTCGACTTCGCTCTGGTTGTAGGGAGAGAGACCGATCAGCTCGTCGGCGATTTTGATGTTGACGTTTTCGCAGGCGGTGAGGACGCCTTTGCCCATGTAGCGGTCACCGCCGTCGCGCAGTTCGAGCGCTTCGCGTTTGCCGGTACTGGCACCGCTGGGAACGATCGCGTCGGCGGTGGTGCCGTCGCTCAGGCGCACCGTGGCGCGCACCGTGGGGTTGCCCCGGCTGTCCATGACCTCGTCGGCCCGAATGTCGTCGATAAATATCATTTTTTCTCCTTCGTTTTTGATATACGGTTGTCGGGCGAAGCCCGCCAATCTGTGTCAATACCGGGTTCGCTTCGGCAGCGGGCCCGCGTGTATCTCTTCCTTTTTCCGTTCCCCGTTCACGGTTTCCCGTTCCCGAAAATCACTCCGTTCCGGCCGAGGCGATCTCCTCTTCGCTCATCTCCAGCATCGTGCTGCCGATGCCCAGCGCCTGCTTGATCTCCTCTTCGATCTGGGCGGCGAGTTCCGGGTTGTCCTTGAGGGTCTGTTTGGCGTTTTCGCGTCCCTGGCCCAGTTTGGTCTCTTTGTAGCTGAACCACGCCCCGGCTTTGTCGATGATGTCGAGTTTGACACCGTAGTCGATGATCTCGCCCTCTTTGCTGATCCCTTCGCCGAACATGATGTCGAATTCGGCGATGCGGAAAGGGGGAGCGACCTTGTTTTTGACCACTTTCGCCTTGACGCGGTTGCCGATCTGGTTTTCACCCTGTTTCAGCGTCGCGATACGGCGGACGTCGATGCGGACCGACGCGTAGAATTTCAGCGCGTTGCCGCCTGTCGTCGTTTCGGGACTGCCGTATCCCATTGTACCGATTTTCATACGGATCTGGTTGATAAATATGACCGTCGTCTCCATTTTGTGGAGAACGCCCGTGAGTTTTCGTAACGCCTGGCTCATGAGTCTGGCCTGCAGTCCCACATGGGTGTCGCCCATGTCGCCTTCGATTTCCGCTTTGGGTGTCAGTGCCGCCACGGAGTCGACGACGATGACATCCACCGCCCCGCTGCGTGCGATCGTCTCGACGATGTCGAGGGCCTGCTCGCCGAAGTCGGGCTGGCTCACCAGCAGGTTTTCGACATCCACACCCAGATTTTTGGCGTAGCGGACATCCAGTGCGTGTTCCGCGTCGATGAAGGCGCAGATGCTGCCTTCTTTCTGGGCTTCGGAGATGATCTGCAGCGCCAGTGTCGTTTTACCCGAGCTTTCGGGTCCGTAGATTTCGATGATGCGGCCTTTGGGCACACCGCCGATGCCCAGGGCCATGTCGAGCCCGAGCGATCCGGTGCTGATCGCCTCGATCGGTTCGATCTCCTTGTCGCCGAGGCGCACGAGCGCCCCTTTGCCGAACGCCTTGTCGATCTGCTTGATCGCGACGTCCAGCGCTTTCTGTTTATTGGGATCAATATCCATACATACCTCGTTCTGAAATGAAATTAGGGATATTTTATCACCAATTTGATAAAATCTTGCAAAAAGTGATATTTGGTCATTGGTGTATTGGCCATTGGTTATTGGGGAAGCGCTTTGCGCTTCTTTGTCAAAAAGGAAACACTATCGCAGAAATCAAATCCAATCCCGTTACCATCGCCCATTCGCCGGACGCGGACGATATCTTCATGTATTACGCCATCAGGTTCGGCTGGGTGAGTACGCCCGCGCCCTTTGAAAACGTGGCGCTCGATATCGAAACCCTCAACGAGGCGGCGATCGCCGGGACCTACGACGTGACGGCGATCAGCTTCGCCCTCTACCCGAAAATCCGGGAAGATTTCGCGCTGCTGAGAACGGCGGTCAGTTTCGGGGAGGGGTACGGCCCCAAGCTGATCAAAAAGAAGGGAACCCGCCTGCGCAGGAATTTCAAGGTGGCCCTTTCGGGAAAACATACGACCAACGCCATGCTTTTTCGCATCGCCTATCCGGAGGCGCGGATCGTCTACAAAAATTTTCTGGAGATCGAGGAGGCGGTGCTCAGCGGGGAGGTGCACGCGGGGGTGCTGATCCACGAGAGCATCCTCGATTTCGACGAGAGCCTGGAGGTGGAGCGGGAGATCTGGGATATCTGGCAGGAGCTCGCCGGTGGCGACCTGCCGCTGCCTCTGGGCGGCATGGCCCTGCGCCGCTCCATCCCCCTGACCCGGGCCATCGCCATCGAAGAGGCCCTGATCAAAGCCGTCGACGTGGCCAACCGCCACCGGGGCATCCTGGCGAAAATGCTCCTCGAGCGCGATCTCGTGCGCATCGACGCCGAGACTCTCGACACCTACCTCGACCTCTACGCCAACGACAAGAGCGTCACGATGGACCAAACCCAGCTTACAGCCCTCGATACCCTCTTTCGCATAGGTTACGAACACGGCTTCTACGAGTGCCCGATACGGGCCGAGGATTTCATGATTCCCCATGAATATATTCAGGAGAGGAACTCCTGAATGAATGGAGAATGGAGAATGGAGAATGGAGAATTTCGGATGCCGGCGCAGCCGGCTTTCATTGTGAATAAAAAGGAGCGGAGCGACTCTCCTGCATTCTCAATTCTCAATTCTCAATTCTCAATTGCCTCCAAAGGAGGCCGATAGGATGGAAGCGCAGTTCGTCTCTCTCGGTGTCCAGACGCTCAAGCTGGCTCTGATGCTCTCGCTGCCGATGCTGCTGGGAGGGCTCATCGCGGGCCTTGCGATCAGTATCTTCCAGGCGACGACGCAGATCAACGAGATGACGCTCAGCTTCATCCCCAAAATCATCATCGTCGCGCTGATCATGATCATCACGATGCCCTGGATGATGAACGAGATGATCGACTTCACGATCCGCATCTTCGACATGATCAAGAGTTACGCCTTTTGAGATTCCGCCGTATCGACTTTTCCCGCTTTTCCAGTATCAAAATCGGTCCGACGGTCGATGTGCTCGTCCTCGAAAAGGGAGATGTGCCCCCTTCGGACCGGCTGCTGATCGGCCATGCCAACAATCTCCTCGTCTCTTCCGACCCGCCGCCGCTCATGATGCTGGGAAAGGATTTCGACTATCTGAAGATCGAGGGTGAACGACTGATCATAGGGGCGGCGACGCCGACGGGAAAGATCCTCTCCTTCTGCAGACGGCACGATATCGGCGGTTTCGAATTCGTCGCCAAACTTCCGGGGACACTGGGCGGGATGCTGGCGATGAACGCCGGGGTGAAGGCGCACGAAACCTTCGACCGGCTGATCGACGTGACGACGGAGCGGGGCGTTTTCGCCAGGGAGGCGATCCCCCACGGCTACCGATACGCGGAGCTTCCGGGCATCGCCCTGGAGGCTTCCTTCGCCATCGAAAGAGGCTACGATGCCGTGCTTGCAAAGGAGCTTCTGAAGCTGCGGGCCAACCAGCCCAGGGAGCCGAGCGCCGGCAGCGCTTTCAAAAATCCACCAGGCGATTTCGCGGGTCGGCTCATCGAAGCGGTCGGCCTGAAAGGGCATCGCATCGGTGGCATGGCCTTCAGTGGCATGCACGCCAATTTTCTGGTCAACCTGGACCAAGGCGTTTTCGGGGAGGCGATCGCCCTGATCGACCTGGCCCGAGAGAGGGTCCGCGACGCATTCGGGATCGAGCTGGAGCCGGAAATAAAGATTATTGATCGATAGTGTAAAAATCATTTATTTTACAAATCGAACTCCCATTCAGTATAATCCCCGCAAATTCAATCGATAAGGATTTTCTATGGCGAGAAAGATCTCCTGGTTTACAGGCGGCCTGATGATGGGTGTGCTGATACTTTTCACCTTTTCGATCTGGGGTGCCGACCGGCCCATCGGCGCCTCCACCTACGTGCCCTATTTCGCGGGGCTCATTTTCGGTCTCGATCCGGAACAGTACGCATATATGAAACAGATCGAAAAGGCGGGCGCCTGGGAGGGCGTCATGCTGCTTGGCGCCTTTTTCGGCGGGCTTTTCATGTCGGTCTTCGTGACGAAAACCTTCCGCTTCAGCGTACTTCCGACCCTCTGGAAGGAGCGCAAGAACCGATCGGTGGCTTCCCGGCTCTTCTGGAGCTTCGTGTCGGGCTTTCTGATGATCGTGGGTGCCCGGCTGGCCGGCGGATGCACCAGCGGCCACTTCCTTTCGGGTGCCAGCCAGATCGCCGTGAGCGGTCTGATTTTCGGAGGGATCGTCATGGTGACGCTCGTCGTGACCGGACGTCTCTTCTACAACAGAAAGGGGGCGCAGGATGTTTGACGCGATGCTGCAGCGTTTCGTGCATATGTTCGAGATCGTGGCGGCCGAGGGGCACGGGAGTCTCTGGATGGTGCTTTTCATCGGATTCGTCTTCGGGGCGATCATCCAGTGGTCGCGGGTGGACAAGTTCGAAAAGATCGCGGGTTTCGCGATGCTCGAGGATATGACGGTGCCCAAGATGCTCTTTTTCGCCATCGGTTTTGCCAGCATCTTTCTCTACTTCCTGATCGAAATCGGCATGGCGCACTACCACGTCAAACCCGTCATGCTGGGAGGGCTCGTGATCGGAGCCGTGCTTTTCGGGATCGCGATGGCGATCTTCGGCAAGTGTCCGGGGACCGGCCCCATCTCCGTGGCGGAGGGGCGGATCGACGTCCTCGTCGGCGCGATCGGCGGGATTTTCGGCGGGCTCTTTTTTACCTGGGCCTATCCGTGGCTCGAGCCGATCATGGGGCCCGACTACGGCGAGCTGACCCTTCCGCAGTTTTTCGAGGGGCAGGAGCACCTGGTCGTTCTCGTCTACGGCCTGGCGCTGATCGCCGTGGCTTTCGCGCTTCCGAATATCGAGTATCTCGATCCCGAGGATCACGAAGAGAAGGTGGAGATCTGAGACGGATCTTCGCGAGATCGGCTATAATTCCCTTTTGATTCGGCAGGAGGGAAGATGGCGCAGAAAACGAAAAAACTGAGCGAAAAGATCGCGAAGCAGATCGCGCAGATCGCGAAAGAGTCGGTCAAGATCGACATAGAGATCGTTCAGTTTCTCAAAGAGGATTTCGAAGAGATCAGAAAGATGGCGAAGGAGCGGGGGCTTTCGTTTCCCGAACTGCTCGCCGAGATCCTCGAAGGGATCAAAAAGGGGCTCGTCGAAGGGGGTGTCGAGAGCCTGGAGATGGTCAAAAACATCCTCGCACTCTCAAAAAACGAGCTCGAAGATCTCGAGAAGAAGTGGAAGGAGAAGCGCTCCTGAAGAGGAGACTTTATCTTTGCCTGCGGAGCCTTTTGAAGACTCTGCCGAAATCGACGGCGACCTCTCCGCAAGGCGTCTCGTAGACGAAAGTCTCATCCTTGCATTCACCCGCTTTTTTGAACGTTCCATCGACGTTTCTGTAGATTTTGGCGATGAGAAGAGAGGGGTAGACGATCGTGTACCAGGGCACTCCCTCGGCTTCATAGTAGTCGAACTTGTAGTGTTCGTCCCGTTTGGCGGTGGCGGGGGAGACGACTTCGAAGATCATCTCCGGCCGTTTGGTGTTGTAGCGCTCCATTTCACGGGAACAGACCACCATCACGTCGGGTCGGAAAACGGTATCCTCTCTCGCCCGCCACTCCGCTTCGGCGACGGCGTAACACGCTTCGCACTCTTCGAGTTTTTCGTTGAGAATCCCCACGATCATACTGCCGATGTATTGGTGTTCCGTCACGGGAGCGGGCGACATTGCGTAGGGCATGCCGTCGATCAGCTCCCAGTCCCCTTCCCACTGCTCGTAATCTTCGATGAGGTAGTGTTCCTGGTAGGCGAGTGCCATACTCCCGGTCTCC
Organism: Hydrogenimonas sp.; assembly: GCF_029933015.1. Taxonomy (GTDB): domain Bacteria; phylum Campylobacterota; class Campylobacteria; order Campylobacterales; family Hydrogenimonadaceae; genus Hydrogenimonas. The sequence continues at coordinate 8,315 of NZ_JAOZOZ010000054.1, forward strand.
TTCCGATCTGTTTTTCAAACCTATTATAGCTTACATTTGATATAATCACCCCAAATTTCATCAAGCAAAGGTAGGGTATGCTGCTCTTTACTCCGGGACCGACACCCGTCCCCGAAGCCGTCCGGATGGCGATGGCCGGGCCGACGATCCATCACAGAACCCCCGAATTCGAAGCGATCTTCAAAGAGGCGCGCGAACGTCTGATGCGGCTTTTTGGCATGGACGAGTGCGTGATGCTGGCCTCTTCGGGCACGGGCGCCATGGAGGCGTGCGTGACGAATCTGGGCCGGAAGAAGGTGCTCACCGTCAACGCCGGCAAGTTCGGCGAACGTTTCGGAAAGATCGTGGAAGCTTTCGGTCTGGAGCATGTGGAGCTCAAGTACGCCTGGGACACTCCCGCGAGCGTCGAGGACGTGGAGGCGGCCCTGGCGGACGATCCCGACATCGACGCCTTCTGTATCCAGGTGAGCGAGAGCGCCGGGGGGCTGCGCCATCCGGTGGAGGAGATCGCGGCGGCGATCAAGGCGAAAAACCCCGATATCATGGTGATCGCCGACGGTATCACGGCGGTGGGCGTCGAACCGCTCGATACGACCCACATCGACGCCCTGATCGCCGGCAGCCAGAAGGCGCTGATGCTTCCGCCCGGTATGGCGATGATCGGCCTCTCGGACGCGGCGGTGAAAAAGATCGGGGAGGGAAACGGCTACTACTTCAACCTCGCCGGCGAAATCGCGAAGCAGCGGAAAAACACCACCGCCTATACGGCGCCGACGACGCTGATCATCGGCCTCAACAAGGTTCTGGAGATGATCGAAGCGGAAGGGTACGAGAGCTTCTACCGCACGACCCGGGCCCGGGCGCTGGCGACCCGTGCGGCGTTGGAGGCGATCGGGTGCCAGCTCTATCCCAGGACCCCGGCACTCTCCATGAGCGCGGTCTACGACGAAGAGGCCAACATGGTCCGTTCGATCCTCAAGACGGAGTTCGGTGTCAATATCGCCGGCGGGCAGGACCATCTCAAAGGCAAGCTCTTCCGCATCAACCAGATGGGCCTGATCCCGGTCTACGAGAGCGCCTGGGTCGTCAACGCCGTCGAATGGGCCTTCGACAGAATGGATCGGCGACCCTACGACGGACTGGCTTCCAAAGTCTTCAACGAAGTCTACTACGCGACACTTTCGGCAAACGAGAACGCATGATCTTCGCGCACGAAATTCCGGCGGGAAGCCGGCTCTACTTCGGAGAAACGGCCAAAGAGAAGCGCCGTATCGAGCGTATCGCCAGCGAACTGCTGGAGAAGGAGGGGTTCGAGGAGATCGCCACGCCGCTTTTCTCCTACCATCAGCACCAGAGCGTCCGTGACACGAAGGAGCTGCTGCGCCTGAGCGACCCCCAGAACAGGGAGGTGACGCTCAGAGCCGACAGCACGATCGACGTGGTGCGCCTGGTGACGAAGCGCCTGGGCCGCTCGACGAGCCAGAAAAAGTGGTTCTACATCCAGCCGGTCTACCGCTACCCGACCCGGGAGATCAACCAGATCGGCGCCGAATGGCTGGGCGGCGATCTGGCCGACGTGCTCGACGTGACGATGTCGCTTTTCGAGGCGTTCGGGGTCGATCCGATCCTGCAGATCTCCAATATCCGCATACCGGTCATCATCTCCGAAGAGTTCGGCGTCCCGCTGGCGTGGTTCGCGTCGATGCAGCTGGAGAAGCTTCTGGGGACCGAGCATGCCTGGCTGGGCGAGCTGGCGCGGGTGCAGCATATGGAGCAGCTCGACGCCGTGCTCTCCAGGGTGCCGGAGGTGCTGCGGCCCGAGCTGGAAGCGATGAAGGAGCTGATGGCGGCGTGCCGCTGCGAACAGTGCGTGCTCGCACCGCTCTACTACGCGCGGATGCGTTACTACGACGGCCTCTTTTTCCAGTGTTTCAGAGACAATACACCGCTGGCTTCCGGCGGACACTTTATCAACGACGATATCTCCGCGGCGGGATTCGCGCTCTATACCGATGCGCTGATCGAAGCCCGGACAAAAGGGAATGACAGATGAATCAGGCAGATCTTATCGTAGGATTGCAGTGGGGTGACGAAGGCAAAGGCAAGATCGTCGACATGCTGGCCCAGGAGTACGAAGTGGTCGCGCGTTTCGCGGGCGGCCACAACGCCGGCCACACGATCGTCACCGACGGGAAGAAGTACGCGCTGCACCTGATTCCCTCGGGGATTCTCAATCCCGAAGCGATCAACATCATCGGCAACGGCGTCGTCGTCTGCCCGGCCAATCTGATGAAGGAGATGAGCCAGTTCGACAATCTCGAAGGGAGGCTCTGGGTCAGTGACAAGGCCCATCTGATCCTCCCCTATCACCAGTTGATCGACCAGGCGAA
>NZ_JAOZOZ010000055.1 GCF_029933015.1 Hydrogenimonas sp.
CTATATTATGACGACAATTTCCTTAGTTTACACAGAAAAAAACCGTCCATCTCTTTTGTCGGCAGGATACGCAGAGATTTCGCCACTTCCGGATCGTAACGCTTTTTCCCCCATTTCAAAAGGCCCGGACGGGTGTTTTCGATGGGAAGGTCGATACGCTCCACCCGAAGCTCGGGATGTTTTTTGAGGGCTTTGTCGACGATCGCTTCGTTCTCTTCGGGGGCGAAGGAGCAGGTGGCGTAGAGAAGCAGGCCGCCGGGTTTGAGGCTTCTGACGGCCGATTCCATCAGCCTCTGCTGGAGTTTGGCCATCTCTTTGATCTTCCTTTCGCTCCAGTAGGCGGTGGTTTTGGCGTCCCACGCCTTGAATTTGGCCTCGGTGGAGCAGGGGGCGTCGAGCATGACCCGATCGAACATCGCCGGGCATTTGGCCCCCACGCTCCTCCCGTCGGTCATGTAGTGGTGTGCGATCGTGACGCCGCCTCTTTCGAGGTTCGCTTTGAGGCGGAAGAAGCGGTCTTTGCCGGGTTCGACGACCGAGAGCCACCCTTCGTTTTCCATCTGTGCCGCCATCATCAGCGATTTGCCTCCGGGCGCGGCGGTGAGGTCGAGCACCGTTTCGCCGGGCTGCGGGTCGAGAGCCAGAGGAGCCAGCATGGAGCTGAGGCTCTGGATGTAGATCTCTCCCTTTTCGAAAAGCGGCGAGCGGGTCAGGGCGTCGCGCTGCTGTGCCGGGACCGTGAAGGCGTAGGGGTACCAGGGGACGGCAGAGGGGGTGAAGCCGGCCGCTTTCAGTTTTTCGACGGCGTCGCCCGCTTCGGTTTTGAGCGGATTGACGCGGAAAGAGACCGGTTTGGGGGTTTCGAACGTGGCCAGAAGTTCGTCGGCGATGTCGGGATAGACGGCGCGAAACCGCTCGACGAAGGCGTCGGGAAGCGCCATCTCAGAAGCCCACACCCAGGCGTGAGAGCCCCTGCAGCACCAGGGCGCTCGAGAGCCCGGCGGCGGCCCCCGCGATCATGTCGTCGCCCATGACGCCCCATCCTCCCGGCGCGTCCCGGTCGATCCGACCGATGATCGAAGGTTTCCAGATGTCATAAAGCCTGAAAAAGAGAAAGCTCAGCACCGCCGCGGGCAGCGCCGCCCCGCTGATGCAGAGCGCCAGCCACATCCCGGCTATCTCGTCGACGACGATGCGGCTGTCGTCGTGGATCCCTGTGCGCGCCTCGTAGACGTCGGTGGCCCGCACGCCGAAGAGAAAGATGAGAATCGTCAGCAGAAAGAGGGTTTCCACCGGAAAATAGGCCAAAATCGCGATACCCAGCACGAGCCCCACGACAGAACCCCACGTCCCCGGCGCTTTGGGAAGCAGGCCGCTGCCCAGCCCGGCGAGAAAGAGCTTTTCCTGAAAATTCATCGTAAAACCTCCAATTTTTAGTGAAAAACTAAAAGTGAAAAGTGAAAAATTCAGGAAGGTCGCTTGCGCTCCCTTCTATTCAAAAGATGAAAGTGTGCAAAGCACGCATCCTCAACTTTTAGTTTTTCGTTTTTAACTTTTCACTCACTTCAAAGAAGTCGTCTGATACAGCTTCATCAGCTTGATATAGAAATCCTCTTCGCTCTGGCTCTCCAGCAGGCCGCTTCCCGGCATCAGGTCGTAGTAGATCTTCTCCAGGTTTTCGAAGCGGTTGGGGAAGAGGTGGGCCAGGATCATCGCGGAGATCTCCTTGCGTATCAGCACGGCCGGGGGCATCAGGCCCGCTTTGAGGAGCTCCAGGATCGAGTCGGCGTGGTAGGAGATGTGGTGGTGCTCGCCGTGGGGGCAGGTCTTGTTGCTCACCAGGGTCATGCAGATGTCGCAGTAGGAGTACTCCGGCGCGGTCTGGATATGGATCTTGAAGCCTCTGAGATGGTCGAAGACCGACTGGATACGGTTTTTGTCGTAGAAGCTTCCCAGTCCGGCGTGGTTCTGTCCGATGACCAGCTCGTCGCATCCGAAGTTTTCGGCCACCAGCGCGTCGAGGATCACCTCGTTGTAGCCGGCGAAGATGTAGGTGTACTCCAGCGGCACGATGATGACACGGTTGGCCGGCAGGTAGTTCTTGACGAAATACTCCATCGAGCGGTGGCGCAGTTCGTAGGGGAGCGTCGTGTCCTCCTGGTAGGGTTTGAGCAGAAAGATGACCACCAGGTCGGAGCGGTCGAGCGTCGTGCGGATGAGCCGTTCGTGGGCGCGGTGGAGGGGGCGGGCGGCCATCATCAGGGCACTCGTCTGTTTGGCGCCGATGCGGTTTTTCGCCGTGGAGATCAGCTCCTTGATCTTTCTGTATTTCGGATACTCTACATGATATTTTCCGCTGACGGCGTAGTGGCCCAGACGCTTCAGCGTCGCCTGGACGCCCGGATGGGAGGGGCTCTGGGTGCCGTAGATCTCCTGCACCCGCATCTGGGGGTCGATCTCGAACACCTCTTTCGTCTCGAGCCACCCCACCGGCTCGTGGTCGACCATCAGCGTCACTCTCTCACCCGGTTCCAGGGATTTGAGTATCTCTTCGTTGCGCCGTCCTTTGGGGGCGAGAATGAAAGGAAAAGGGAAACTGTGCTTTTTGTAGCACTTCGTCCGGGTCACCTCTTCGGCGGTCTTCCTGTCCATGAGTCCGTCGACGGGTTTGAGAAGCCCCTCCTGCACGAGTGCCAGGGTCGAGAGGGCTTCCCGGTCGATGTAGAGGGTCTTGTCACTTTTTCTTGAAGATGCCATACTTTTTCCTCTTTTCCCAGAGCGATTTGCGTGAAATTCCCAGTTTTTTGCTCAGTTCGGTATCGGGAAATTTGCTCTGGTAGTTGTGGATGATGAACTTGACATAATCGTCGATCGTCAGGATTTCGGTGCGGTCGAAGATTTTATGCTCGCTGACCAGTTCGATGGTGTCGAGCCCCTCCTCTTCGAACTTTTCGGTGGTGGAAGCGATCACGTCCCTGCCCATGACCGCTTCGAGAAAGGCCTCTTTCTCGCTCTTTTTGAGTGTCTGAAACTCCGGCATGTAGGCGATATAGTCGGGCGGGAGGTTTTCGAGGGCCGTCAAGGAGGAGGCGTTGCTCAGAGGCAGATATTTCAGAGGCCTCTCCAGCTCTTCTGCCAGGGCGAAGGCGAAGGCGTCGGCCTGCTTCTGGTAGTTGGTCTTGACCATCAGCGGCAGCGGATGGGCGATGGGATCGGGCAGCTGGATGTTGCCCAGTTGATGGTCGAGATACTCTTCGTAGAATTCGCACCGTTTCTGCAGCTTCTTGAAATCGTGGTAGTGGTTGATCTTGCGGATCAGCTCCTCGATCATGAAGGGTTTCTGGATATAGTCGTGGGCGCCCGCTTTGAGGGGGTCGGTCACCGTGTCGTTGCTGATATACGAAACCATCAGCAGGATGATCTCGTCGGCGAAACTTTTGATGATCGGGTAGAAATCCTGTCCCGAAAGGTTGGTCGAGAGAAGTATGACGTCGTAGCGTGCCTTCTGCTCCAGCGCGTCGTTGACGGCCGCGTATATGTCGCACTCGTGTCCGAAGTCGATCAGTTTGCCCGCGATGCTCTGGGCCAGATAGATTTCGTCTTCCACTATCAGTATTTTCATGATTCACCATCCTGTTCTGTCCAGTCGAACAATCGAAGTGTCGAGGAGGCCTCTGCGGCCACACCCTCTTTGCGCCCGACGAAACCGAGTTTTTCTGTCGTCGTCGCCTTGACGTTCATGCGTTGGGGCGGGATACCGAGAAGTTCGGCGAGCCTGAATCGCATGGCGTCTTTGTAGGGACCGATTTTCGGGGTCTGGGCGATGACGGTCAGGTCCGCCTGCACGATCTCGAAACCGGTGTGGGTCAGCAGGTGTACGACATGCCGCAGAAGTTTCGCGCTGTCGGCTCCAGCCCAGGCCGCTTCGGTGTCGGGAAAGAGTTCGCCGATGTCTCCCATGCCGGCCGCGCCCATCAGTGCGTCGATCAGGGCGTGGATCGCCACGTCTCCGTCGGAATGGGCCTTGAAACTGTAGGGTACGTCGATGGTCACGCCGCCAAGTTTCATGGGACGATCGGGAGTTTCACGGTCGAAGGCGTGGACGTCGTAACCGGTGCCGGTGTAGCGGGCCGTCCTGTCGGGAGGTGTCAGGCATGGAAGCAGGGCGATGTCTTCGGCGAAAGTGAGCTTGTGCAAAGAGGCGTCGCCCCCGACGAATGCTACTTTTCCGCCCACCGCGTGGATCGCGCTGCTCTCGTCGGTGAATTCGATATCGCTTTTCAGGGCTTTTCTGAGAATTTCGGTGCGGCTGAGCTGGGGTGTCTGGATACGTAACAGGTGTTTGCGGTCGATGGGTTCTCCGTCGTACCAGACCGTATCGGGCACGGGGAGGGTGGGGACGGCGCAGTCGGCCGTTTCGATGGCGGCCAGCAGCGTCTTGCAGATCGCCTTGTCGACACAGGGCCGTGCGACGTCGCTGACCAGTACCAGGGAGCTCTCCACACTCTCCAGGGCATTGACCAAAGAAGCCTGTCGGCTGGTGCCTCCGGTGACGAAACGGACCTTTTTGTCGTCGATATGCCTTTTCATATAATGAAGTTCGTCGGCGTGGCCCACCACTATCACTTTACGGAAGAGGCGCATGGCGCGGAAGGCGTCCAGGACATGAAGCCAGAGAGGATCGGTTCCGATCCTCAGCCACTGTTTTTTGACGGGTTTTTTGAAACGGGTCGCTTCGCCCGCTGCGAGAAGGACCAGGGTTAAATCGGACAAATTATCTCCTAAAAAGCCTTAGGTGTTACGAAAGTATACATAAGAAAAGCTTGCTTTTATCTTTTTTGTGATAATTTTTGTCAGTTTTACTTGGAGGGAACCATGAGACAAGACTGGGTGAAAAAGCGTGAAAACGACAAAGTCAGAACACAGATGTATTATGCCAAACAGGGGATCGTCACCGAAGAGATGGCCTATGTGGCGAAGGTCGAGAAACTCGATCCCGAGTTCGTCCGCAGCGAAGTGGCCAGAGGGCGGCTGATCATTCCCGCAAACATCAACCATGTCCATCAGAAACCGATGGCCATAGGCATGGCGGCCACCTGCAAGATCAACGCCAACATCGGCTCCTCCGCAGTCGCCAGCGACGCGGCGGGCGAAGTGGAGAAGGTGAAAGTGTGCCAGAAGTACGGTGCCGACACGATCATGGACCTCTCCACCGGCGGAGACCTGGACGCCATCCGGCAGGAGGTGATCAAGCACGCCGACGTGCCGATCGGTACGGTGCCGATGTACCAGATCCTCCACGACTGCAACAACAGGATCGAGGATCTCACGATCGACGCGATGCTCGACGTCATCGAGCGGCAGGCGAAACAGGGGGTGAGCTACTTCACGATTCACGCGGGTTTCCTGCTGCGGTTCATGCCGATGGTGGCAAAACGGAAGATGGGGATCGTCAGCCGCGGCGGATCGCTGATGGCGGCGTGGATGATGCACTATCATAAAGAGAACCCCTTCTACACCGCCTACGACGACATTCTCGATATCTGCCGCAAGTACGACGTGAGCCTCTCCCTGGGTGACAGCCTGCGCCCCGGGTGTCTCTACGACGCCAGCGACGACGCGCAGCTCAACGAGCTGAAGGTTCTGGGAGAACTGACACTCAGAGCGTGGGAGAAGGATGTCCAGGTAATGATCGAAGGCCCGGGCCACGTGCCGCTCAACCAGATCGAGCGCAACATGAAGCTCGAGCGGGAGTACTGCCACGAGGCCCCCTTCTACATCCTGGGGCCGCTGGTCACCGACATCGCCGCGGGGTACGACCACATCAGCTCCGCCATCGGCGCGGCGGTGGGCGGCTGGCACGGGGCGAGCATGCTCTGCTACGTCACCCCCAAAGAGCACCTGGGGCTTCCCAACGCGGCCGACGTGCGCGAAGGGATCATCGCCTACAAGATCGCGGCCCACGCCGCCGACATCGCCAGAGGACGCAAAGGTGCCCGCGATATCGACGACGCCATGAGCGACGCACGCTACCGATTCGACTGGAACAAGCAGTTCGAGCTGGCCCTCGACCCCGATCGGGCCCGCGAATACCACGACGAGACGTTGCCGCAGGATGTCTTCAAGGAAGCGGAGTTCTGCTCCATGTGCGGACCGAAGTTCTGCAGTTACAAAATTACACAGGATATCGTCGACGCCCATGGCGACACGATGTCCTCCATCGGGGCGTAAAAGGCGCGTTTGGCGCCTTTCCCCGTTGATCGTCTCTCCTTGTCGAAACTAATCACCGATTTTCAGAAACGATCAAGGGTGAAAGGCGTATATTTTGCCGATTCAAAAAACACTACAGGAGAATGAGTCAATGACCGAATCAAGAGTCAAAGAGATACTGTCCACCGTGACCTATCCCGGATTTACGAAAGATATCGTCACGTTCGGATTCGTCAAGGATATCGAAATCGACGGCGGCCGCGTCGCCGTGACCATCGAGATCACGTCCAGCGCGCCGGAAGTGAAGAAGCAGCTCGAAGACGAGATCCGCGAAAAGCTGATGCGAGAAGGCGCTTCGGAGGTGATCGTGATGATCCAGCAGCCGAAGATGCCCCGCGAAACCTCCAGCCACGGCAAGAACATCGCGCCGCAGGTGAAAAACTTCGTCATGGTCAGCTCGGGCAAAGGCGGTGTCGGCAAATCGACGACCTCCGTCAACCTCGCGATCGCCCTGGCGATGGAAGGCAAGAAAGTGGGCCTGCTGGACGCCGACATCTACGGCCCCAACATTCCCCGTATGATGGGTATCGAGGATATGCGTCCCGACGTCGTAGGCAACAAGGTCAAACCGATCGACGCCTACGGTGTCGAAGTGATGAGTATGGGTGTCCTGATGGAAGAGGGGCAGTCTCTGATCTGGCGCGGCGCCATGGTCATGAAAGCGATCGAGCAGTTCCTGCGGGACATCCTCTGGAGCGATCTGGACGTACTGGTCATCGACATGCCTCCGGGAACGGGTGACGCGCAGCTGACACTGGCCCAGAGCGTGCCGGTCACGGCGGGCATCACCGTCACGACGCCGCAGAAAGTCTCTCTGGACGATTCGCGCCGAAGCCTCGACATGTTCAAGAAACTCCATATCCCGATCGCGGGTGTCGTGGAGAACATGAGCGGCTTCATCTGCCCCAACTGCGGTACCGAGAGCGATATCTTCGGACGCGGTACCGCCGAAGCGGTCGCCAAAGAGTACGACAGCAAACTCCTGGCGCAGATTCCGATCGAGCCGGCGGTGCGCGAGGGCGGCGACGAAGGCAAGCCGATCACCTACCACTACCCCGAAAGCGAAACGGCCAAACGCTACATGAAAGCGGCCGAGGATCTGTGGCAGATCATCGAAAAGATCAACGAAGAGGGCGGCGTCAGCAACGAAGCGATCCAGCCCACCACACCTCCGGGCGTCAGCGCCTGCTCCACCGGCCACTGAGCCGACTTTTTCCGAAAGCCTCTCGGCTTTCGGAGCACTTCCAAAAGCCCCTATACCGCTTCCCCGTTCATTGGGATTTTTGAGATGAGTTCTACTCTTCGCTCGTAAGCTCTTCCAGTATCTTCTTTTTGTTGGTACAGAATTTCCCGTTTTTTTCGATCAGAAAAAGGTCGTTGACCCGATGTTTGCGGGTCGTGATGACCGCCGTGGCGATGTCGATGCCCAGCAGGTCGAAGTAGTGGGCCACGTAGGCCATCAGGCCGCGCTGGTTGGCGGTCTTGATCTGCATCAGGGCGTAGGTTTTGGTGTGCTCGCAGTCGATCGTGATCTCTTTGGGTTTGATGACGGGTCTGGTCAGTTTGATCGATTTCGTCATATCGAAGGAGTCGTGGATGATCTGTTCGACCATCGGGACCTCTTCGGGGGTGATCGTGTCGTTGAACTCCAGGACGAAGTATTTGACGCCGTCGTAGAGTTTGAAGATCTCCATCGTCACCAGCTCCAGATGGCTCAGCTTGCCCAGCAGATAGCCGAGATTGATGGGGATTTTGCGGTAGATCTCGATCTTGAGGGTTTCGCCCGCCGTGATCTGCATGTCGTAGTCGATGACGGAGCGGGCGCGGCTGGCGATCTCGAGGATCTCCCTGGCCGTGTGTTTGATGAAGAAGAGGTTCGATTCGATGGCGGCGATCTTTTTCTGGAGGGAGCGGGGGAGGGCCTTGAACTCCGGCAGCTTTTTGAGCGCCTGCTCCCTGCGGAGGCGTTTGGCCGTCTCGTCGACGATCGCCGGTTTCTCGAGGATTTCGACGGCGGCGAAGTAGAGGGTCTTGAGCATCCTTTCGGTGAAGGTGTTGTAGACGTTTTCACCGACGGCGTTGACGTCGCAGTAGGTGAGGATGAAGAGCATGTCGAGGAGTTTTCTGTTGTTCAAAGGCGCGACGAAGCGGCTGACGGTCGATTCGTCGTAGATGTCCTCGTTGTGGATCGTGTCGGTCATGCGGGTGTGGTGGCGGATCAGCAGGATCCCCTCTTTGACGAGCTGCTCGGGAAAGCCCAGTTTCTGGGCGTAGACCTTGAAGAGATCGGCTCCCACCTCCCGGTGGTCGCGGATGCGTCCTTTGCCGGCGTCGTGCAGGAGCGCCACCAGTTTGAGCATCGCCCTGGAGTCGCGATCCAGCGCGTCGAACATCGGTCTGAGCAGGTCGTGGCGGAGATTGTCCAGGGTCAGCAGTGTATGGTAGGAGTGCAGATCGACGGGGTAGTGGTGGTAGCCGTCGAACTGGGGCAGGTACATGATCCGTTTCATCGGCTGGATCGTCTGGGGGAGTTTGCCGCTGCGGTAGAGGGCTTTGACCACCGAGGCGCTGTGGGGCAGATAGAAGATCTGCCGGATGGCGCCGACGAGCTGTCTGCCCTTGCTTTTGGGCACTTCGGTCCGATCGATCAGATGTTCGAAAGAGGCGTCGGTGACGACGGGATAGAGGGCCGCCTCCTTCAGCAGCAGTTTGAGGTAGTGGAGAAAGGTTTTCGGCTTCAGGCCGCGTCTGGCGTAGAGGGTGTCCTGACAGCGGAAGATGCCCGGCTCGACGAACTCCTTCCTCAGAAGCGGAATATGGGACGCTTCGTAGAGGTAGGGGCGGCTGAGCAGTCCGATCCAGTAGGAACTCTTTTTCCGGATGATGTCCAGCGACTGGAGGGTGCGGCTCACCAGCTCCTTCTGGGCCTTTTTCGGGTTTTTCTTTTCGATGCCCAGCAGTGTGGCGACATCGGGCACCAGATCGAGGCGGAGGGTGTCCTCCTTCTTTTTCGCCGTCAGGTGCAGGGCCGCCCGCACCCGGAAGATGAACTCCAGCGCCGCCCGGTACTCGGTGTAGTCGGTCTCGTCGATGACGCTGCCCACCAACTCCCGCAGGCGGAAGACGTTGTGGCGTACCGAGGCGATCCAGAAGGCGAGGTTGGCGTCGCGGATGCCGCCGACGCACTCTTTGATGTTGGGCTCCATCGTGAGGGGATGTTTGAGGTGCCGTTTTTCGGATTCACTGAGTTTGCTCAGGACGTACTCTCTGGGCTCGTGGCGGCGGATGACGCCCAGCTGCCGCTGCGTCTCCATCCAGATGAAGTTGGAGCCGATGATGAAACGCGACTCCATCAGCGCCGTCTTGATCGTGATATCCTCTTTGGCTACGTCGGGAAGCTCGGAGATTTCGTGGACCCGGTGCCCCAGATGGAAACCGGCGTCCCAGGCGATGTAGAGGATCTTTTCGATGATCTCCCTGATGTTGTATCCCGGGGTCTCCTTGTAGACGATCATCAGATCGATGTCGCTGTGGACGCAGAGCTGCTCGCGGCCGTAGCTGCCCAGTGCGATCAGGGCGATCGGGACGGAGTTACGCATGGGCTGGAACTCGCGGAACATCTTGCGCAGCACCACACGGTAGATGATGGAGAGAAACCGGTCGATCTTGCGGGTGTGGTGGACCAGAAAAGCTTTGCCCTGGGTCTGCTGGAAGATCTCTTCGAGATTGTCGAGATAGTGTTTGATCTCCTTTTTGAGGAGTTTCGAGATCTCGAAATCCTCCGCCTCCTTGTCGAGCAGCTCCTCGATGGCGATGTTCAGGTCCAAAAACACTCCTTTTTTACGTGAACGGTGAACGGTAAACAGTGAATGGAAAAAGGAGATGGATTCCGTTCACGCTTTACCGTTTCCTGTTCACCTCCAATAAGGTATAATACCGAAAAATTTTTACGGGATGTTGGTATGGACGTTGTTGAAAAAGTGAAAAGCGGTGCGCGTGTCGGCCTCGAGGACGCGCTGAAACTCTACGATCTCGATCTTTATACGCTGGGCAGGCTGGCTGATGAAAAGCGCAGGGCCCTGCACGGCAAAAAAACCTACTTCAACATCAACCGCCACATCAACCCGACCAACGTCTGCAAGGATGTCTGCAAATTCTGCGCCTACAGCGCCAGCCGGAAAAACCCCAACCCCTACACGATGCCGGTGGAGGAGATCGTGGAGATCGCCAGGCATACGTGGGAGCGGGGCGGCAAGGAGGTGCACATCGTCTCGGCCCACAATCCCGAAGCGGGGCTGGAGTGGTATCTGGGAATGTTCAAGGCGATCAAGAAAGCATTGCCCGACATTCACGTCAAGGCTCTGACGGCGGCGGAGATCAACTTTCTGGCCGAAGAGTACG
>NZ_JAOZOZ010000179.1 GCF_029933015.1 Hydrogenimonas sp.
GAGATCGCGGGACTGGGTGAAATCGCCCTCAATCTCTGGTGGACGTGGAACGCCGACGGGAAAAATCTCTTTCGGCTGCTCAATCCCTACCTCTGGAAGGAGAGCGGCCAAAATCCGATCAAGCTGCTTCAGTCCCTTTCGAAAAAACAGATCGCCGCGCTGACGGCGAACGAAACCTTCATGAACGAATACCGCTATGTTTACGCTCTTTTCCGTCAGTACATGGAGGACAAAACCGTCTATACGGAAGAGGAACCGCTCCCCATCGCCTACTTCTGCGCCGAGTACGGGCTGCACCATTCGGTACCGATCTATTCCGGCGGACTGGGGTTTCTGGCGGGAGACATCCTGAAAGAGTCGAGCGACATGGGGCTTCCGATGGTGGGGATCGGATTCATGTATCCACAGGGATACGTGCGGCAGGTGATCGGCAGCGACGGATGGCAAAACGGCGCCAACGAGACGATCGACAAGGATACGGCGCCTATCGAGCGTGTTTTGGACAAGAAAGGCGACCATATGACGATTCAGGTCCCTTTCATCGACCCGCCGGTTTACACGAGCGTCTGGAAGATCAACGTGGGCAAGGTGAATCTCTATCTGCTCGATACGGATATCGAAAAAAACGACCCGTGGGATCGTGAGATCTCCTACCGGCTCTACACGCCCGACATGAACCAGCGGCTGCGACAGCAGATCGTCCTGGGGATCGGTGGGTACCGGGTGCTCGAAGAGCTGGGCATCCGTTACTCCATCCTCCATCTCAACGAGGGACATCCCGCTTTCGCCCTTTTCGAGCGAGTGAGGGCCTTTATCGAAAACGAGGGGATGACGCTCGACGACGCGATCGAGCGCGTGAAGGAGAGCTCGGTCTTTACCACCCACACCCCGCTGCAGGCGGCGACGGACGTCTACGGTTTCGATATGATGAGCCACTATTTCGAAGACTACTGGAAACGGCTCGGGATGGACAAGGAGCGGTTCATGAAGTTCGGGATCAATCCGGACGATCCGGCCGCGGGTTTCAACATGACGGTATTCGGTCTGAAAATGTGCCGCTACCGCAACGCCGTCAGCAAAAAACATAGGGACGTGACCCGAACCATCTGGAGAAACGTTTTCGATCACGAAAGCTCCAAATCGGTTCCGATCGACCATATCACCAACGGCGTGCATCTGCCGACCTGGCTGGGGGACGAGCTGATCGACGAGCTGGACAGGATCCTGGGAGAAAACTGGCTCAATATGCAGGACATCCCGGACATCTGGTCACGGATCGACGAACTCGACGACGAGACGATCTGGAATCTGCACTACACCTACAAAGTGCGGATGGTCAATTTCATCCGTGAGCGGGTGCGGCGCAAATGGTCGGACGAGGGGATCGATCCCGTCGTGGCGATGGCCGAGGGGGTGATGCTCGACCCTGACGTACTGACGATAGGTTTCGCCCGCCGCATGACGGCTTACAAACGGCCCGATCTGATCCTGCACGATCTAAAGCGCCTGGAGAAGATCGTCAACGACTACGCAAGGCCTGTACAGATCGTCTTCGCGGGCAAAGCCCATCCGGCGGACACACCCGGCAAAAAGATTCTCCAGAGGATATTCAAGACGGCGCAGGATCCCCGCTTCAGAGGTCGCATCGCTTTCGTGGAGGATTATGGCGAAAATGTGGCGAAGTATCTGGTCCGCGGATGCGACGTCTGGCTCAACAATCCTCTCATACCGATGGAAGCGTGCGGTACGAGCGGTATGAAAGCCGCGATCAACGGGACGCTGCACTGCTCCACGCTCGACGGTTGGTGGCCGGAAGGGTATACGGGAAAAAACGGCTGGGCCTTCGGCGGGGAGGTTTCCAACGACGATGAGGATGCCCGGGCACTCTACGATACGATCGAACAGAAGATCGTACCGCTTTTCTATACACTCGACGAGCGCAATCTGCCGGCGGCATGGATCGACATGATGCGCGAATCGATGAAAAGCGTCGCGCCCGGCTTCAGCGGAAGACGGATGATGAAGGACTATCTGGCGAAGTTCTATATGCCGATATCCAAAAGGTGTCTGAAATGGGAAAGCTGATACTGCTGAGACACGGCGAGAGTCTCTACAACAAAGAGAATCTCTTTACTGGCTGGACCGATATCGACCTGAGCGAGAAGGGGAGAGAGGAGGCCAAAGAGGCCGGAAGAGTTTTGATGAAACATGCCCTTTTCCCGGACATCTGCTTCACCTCCTGGCTCAAGCGGGCGATCCACACGGCGCAGCTTGCGCTGAAAGAGATGGAGTGGGAACATATCGACTGCCTCAAAAGCTGGAAGGTGAACGAACGCCATTACGGGGCGTGGCAGTCCCACAACAAGGAGGCGATACTCAAAGAGGTGGGGGAAGAGAGGTTCCTCGCCGTGCGGCGCGGCTATTTCGAAAGGCCGCCGGCGCTGAAGGAAGACGACCCCCGTCTTCCCGAACACGACCCGAAATACGCCCGACTCGATCCCGCCCTTCTGCCCAGAAGCGAATCGCTCGAAGATACGAGAAAACGGACACTCAACTTTTTCGTCGAGAGGATCGCCCCCGAGCTCGCCCGCGACAAGACGGTACTCCTCTCCGCCCATGGAAACTCTCTGCGCGCTCTGGTGATGTCGATCGAGCGGTTGAGTCCCGTGGAGATCGTGAAAGTGGAGATCCCGACCGGTGAGCCGATCGTCTACGTTTTCGACGGGACACTCCATCTGCTGAGGAAAGAGCGGCCCG
>NZ_JAOZOZ010000180.1 GCF_029933015.1 Hydrogenimonas sp.
AAGACGATCGTCTTCAGCTCCTCCGCCACCGTTTATGGCGATCCAGATTTTCTGCCTCTGACAGAAGATCATCCTCTTCGTACGACCAATCCTTACGGCCAGACGAAACTGGTCATCGAGGATATGCTCAGAGACCTCTACCGATCGGATAAAAACTGGCGTATCAGCATATTGCGCTACTTCAACCCGGTGGGTGCCCACGAAAGCGGTCTGATCGGCGAAGATCCCCAAGGCATTCCCAACAACCTCATGCCTTTCGTCTCCCAGGTCGCCGTGGGACGCAGGGAGCATCTCAACGTCTACGGGGGCGACTACCCCACCCACGACGGCACCGGAGTGCGGGACTACATCCATGTGGTCGACCTGGCGCTCGGTCATCTGGCGGCGTTGGAGTCACTGGAAAAACCGCAGTGTGAAGCGGTCAACCTGGGTACGGGCAACGGCTACAGCGTCCTGGATGTCGTCAAAGCCTTCGAGGAGGCTTCGGGAAGGAAAGTGCCCTACAAAATCGTCGAGAGACGTCCCGGGGATATCGCCTCGTGCTATGCCGATCCGACGAAAGCGAAAGAGACCCTCGGATGGGAGGCGACACGGGATATGCGAAAAATGTGCGAAGACACGTGGCGCTGGCAGAGCATGAATCCCAACGGCTACGCCGACGCGGAGTGAAAATCTGAAATGGAGAGTGGAGAGTTTTTTTCTTTATGGCTGATTCTCCTCGTTTTCTGTGAACTTTTCGAAAGCTGGTGGCAGCACGCCCCCACGCTCAAAGGCGTACTGGAGAGGGTGCGATACTACTACCGGACCCATATCTTTCTGCTTTTTGCGATGCATCCATCATTCTGGCTGGTGCTTTTCATCTTCGTGGCCTCCGGTTTCAGGGGCACGCTTTTGAGTCTCATTCTCGTCATGAAAGCGACAGACATCGCGTTCAAACTCTGGATGGTCCAAAAACTCGATGAGGGTACCCTCTCTCCCGATTTCAGAGCGATGCTTCAGATGCCGCTCTCTGCCTGGATGCCCTGGATCAATGTCATCATCTATCCGGCGATGCTCGCCTTCGCGCTCCATCACTGATCCGTCGAAATCCGATAGGGGCAACCCATCTCTATGGGTGTTTTGAGATGGGTTCCAGTATAATAGAGAGAAATTCCCGCGAAAAAGGAGGTGCCATGGGTGCTTTGAAAGAGGAGTATCGGGAGCATTATACCTACGAGGATTATAAAAAGTGGGAAGGTGACTGGGAATTGATAGACGGGACGGCCTATGCCATGTCGCCAGCTCCGACAAGAAAGCATCAGGGATTGGCCATGCAGATAGCTGTGGAAATTTCCAACCAAGCAGAAGAGTGTGAAGATTGTGAAGTACTTTCGGAAGTCGATTACAAAATAAACGAAGATACGGTACTCAGGCCCGATGTCGTCCTGACGTGTGGAGAGACGAACGAAGCCTATCTGACCAAAGCTCCCGAAATCGTCGTGGAAGTCATCAGTCCCGCTACGGCCAAACGTGACGAACAGTACAAATTCGGGATCTACGAAGAGGAGAAGGTCAAATACTACGTACTCCTCTATCCCGACGCACTGGTGGCGAAGGTCTACAAGAACATCGAAGGAAAATTCGACAAACAGGGCGATTTCGCGGTAGAGAGATATCGCTTCGAAGATAGCGAGTGTCCTGTCACGATCGATTTCGAAAAGGTTTTCAGGCGTTATCGCAACAGATAGACAGCGCTTCCGATTTGACAAAATTTCGACAAAATTGCTACAATAGCTTCAACAAAAAATTATCTGACACATTCGTGCTTCGGCACTCCTGCAACTCTGCCAGAATTCTGCAAATTTCTGATTCACAAAGAAGGAAACATGAGCGAAACCTCTACCCGTACCAACAATAATAAAAGAACCCATATCCCCGTCGAAGGCTACAAGATCGAAGATCTGAGGCAAAAGAGTCTCGAGGAGCTGATCGCCATCGCCAAAGAGCTGGGTGTCGAGAACCCCAACGAGCTCAAACGACAGGATCTGATGTTCGAAATCCTCAAATCGCAGGTGAGCAAAGGGGGCTACATCCTCTTTACGGGAATCCTCGAAATCACCAACGAAGGATACGGTTTCCTGCGGGCCATGGACGCCAACTTCTCCAACTCCAGCAACGACGCCTACGTCTCCAGCACCCAGATCCGAAAATTCGCCCTGCGTAACGGCGACGTGGTCACGGGACAGGTACGCCCTCCCAAAGAGCAGGAGCGCTACTACGCCCTGCTGAAGATCGAAGCGATCAACTACATGCCGGTCGCCGAAAGCAAGAACCGACCTCTCTTCGACAACCTCACCCCCCTCTATCCGCAGGAGAAACTGAAACTCGAATACAACCCCACCAAACTGACGGGGCGCGTGCTCGATCTCTTCACCCCGATCGGAAAGGGTCAGCGCGGGTTGATCGTGGCACCCCCGCGAAGCGGTAAGACCGAGCTGATGAAAGAGCTGGCCCATGGGATCACCCACAACCACCCCGAAGTGGAGCTCATCGTCCTGCTGGTCGACGAACGCCCCGAAGAGGTGACCGACATGGAGCGATGCGTCAAAGGGGAAGTCTACAGCTCCACCTTCGACCTGCCGGCCCAAAACCACGTCCGCGTCGCCGAACTGGTCATCGAAAAGGCCAAGCGCCGCGTCGAAATGGGCAAGGACGTCGTCATCCTCCTCGACTCCATCACCCGCCTCGCCCGCGCCTACAACACCGTC
>NZ_JAOZOZ010000181.1 GCF_029933015.1 Hydrogenimonas sp.
ATGAGAAGCTGCAGGCCGAATTTGGCCCGTGCGGAGAGACCGTGAAGGTTGTTGCCCGAGATCACCTTACCCAGGTCGTCCTTGTAGCCGATGCTGCAGAAAGCGATCAGCGTCGCGAGTGCCGCGACGACATAGGGGTTGTTGAGCTTGGCGCTCAGAACGGTTGCCACGATCGTGGAGAAGACGAATACCACGCCGCCCATCGTCGGTGTGTCCCGCTTTTTCAGGTGGGCTTTGGGGGCGAATTTGTTGATGGGCTGGCTCGCTTTTTTCGCTTTGGCCCAGCGGATGAAAAAGGGCATCAGCCAGATGGTGAGGATGAAGGCGAGAAAGAATGCGAAGCCGGCACGGACCGTGATGTACTGGAAGAGATTGACATCCAGATGCCGATAGAACCAATAGAGCATATGTTGAATACCTGTTGTAAAAAATGTCTCTTTAGGAGGTTAAAAGCGGTATTTTAATATAGTTGTACATAAAAACGGATAAATCCAAATTTCTCTGAGATTAAGGAATATGAACGTGGCGAACAAGACGATTCTCATCATCACCGACGGTATCGGCTACAAGCCCCATTCGAAGGCCAACGCTTTCGAAGCGGCGAAAAAACCGACCTACGACAGACTCTTCAAAGAAGTACCCTGGTCGCTCATCCACACCTACGGCCTCCATGTGGGGCTGCCTGAAGGGCAGATGGGCAACTCGGAAGTGGGACACATGACGATCGGCAGCGGCCGGGTGCTCTACCAGGATCTGGTGAAGATCTCCCTGGCCCTCAAAGACGGCACGCTCAAAACCAACGAAGTGTTCCAGGATCTGCTGAAAAAGAGCGACAGACTCCACCTGATCGGGCTCATGAGCGACGGCGGGGTCCACTCGCACATCGAGCATACGATGGGGCTGGCGAAGATCGCCGCCGAAGCGGGTAAAAAGGTCTTTTTGCATCTGATCACCGACGGCAGAGACGTCTCTCCGACCTCGGCGCCCGTCTACCTGAAGCAGCTCGAAGAGATTCTGAACGAGAATATCTCCATCGCCACGCTGGGCGGCCGCTTCTACACGATGGATCGCGACCAGCGCTGGGAACGGGTGGAGAAGGGGTACCGCGCCATCGTCGAGGCGACGCCGAAGACCGATCTTTCGCCGATGCAGTATGTCGAAAAGAGTTATGCCGAAGATGTGACCGACGAGTTCATCCTGCCGACGGCGTTTTCGGGATACGAGGGGATGGAAGAGGGCGACGGCGTGCTGTTCATCAATTTCCGCAGCGACCGGATGCGCGAGATCGTCACCGCCATCGGCGACCCGAAATTCGACGCTTTCGAAAGGAAGCCGATCCACGTTCATATCGCGACGATGACAGAATACGACAAATCGTTCCCCTATCCGGTCCTTTTCAGGAAAGAGGTGCCCAAAAACACGCTGGCGGAGGTGATCTCCAACGCCGGGCTGACCCAGCTGCACACGGCCGAGACCGAAAAGTACGCCCATGTCACCTTCTTCTTCAATGGCGGCGTCGAAGAGCCGGTGCTCAACGAGTCGCGGGTGCTGATCCCCAGTCCCAGGGTCAAGACCTACGACATGAAGCCCGAAATGAGCGCGCCCGAAGTGGGTGACGCGGTGCTGACGGCGATGGACGAGGAGTACGACTTCATCGTCGTCAACTTCGCCAACGGCGACATGGTGGGCCACACCGGCGTCTTCGAAGCGGCCGTCAAGGCCGTCGAAGCGGTGGATACCCAGCTTGGACGCATCGTCGAAAAGGCGAAGGAAAAAGATTACCGCATGGTGCTCACTTCCGACCACGGCAACTGCGAGGAGATGATGGACGAAGAGGGCCACGTGCTCACCAACCACACCGTCGGCGACGTCTGGTGCTTCGTCATGGCACCGGGGGTCGAAGAGGTCAAGCCCGGCGCTCTCAACAACATCGCCCCGACGGTTCTGAAACTGATGGATCTGCCGATCCCCGAGGAGATGGACGAACCGTTGATTTAGTGTTGAGTATTGAGTGCTGAGTATTGAGTCATATCACGGTGAGCCGCGCGTAGCGCGGACTTGATTTTGAAAATGGAAGCGGCGAAGCCGCCTCCTGAACTTTTAACTTTTCGTTTTTAACTTTTCACTAATCAAAAAAGGAGTCTCTTTGAAATTTACCGGAAAAAACGTATTGGTAACGGGAGCGAGTCGCGGTATCGGTGCCGAAATCGCCAAGACACTGGCGGGATACGGCCTGAAAGTCTGGATCAACTACCGCAGCGGCGCGGAAGCCGCCGACGCCGTGAAGGCAGAGATCGAAGCGGCCGGCGGAGAAGCGGCGGTGATCGGCTTCGACGTTTCCGACGAGACGGCCTACGTGGAGGCGGTCAAGACGATCGTCGACGCCGACGGGGAGCTGGGCTACATCGTCAACAACGCCGGCATCACCAAGGACAAGCTGGCGATGCGCATGAAGGCCGAGGAGTTCGAAGCGGTGATCCGCGCCAACCTCACCAGCGCTTTCGTAGGATGCCGGGAAGCGATCAAGGTGATGGGCAAGAAACGCTTCGGCGCCGTCGTCAATGTCGCTTCCATCGTCGGCGAAACCGGCAACGCCGGCCAGACCAACTACAGCGCCTCCAAGGGCGGGCTCATCGCGATGACCAAAAGCTTCGCCCTCGAAGGCGCCCCCCGAAACATCCGTTTCAATGCCGTCACTCCGGGCTTTATCGCGACCGACATGACCG
>NZ_JAOZOZ010000056.1:0-2824 GCF_029933015.1 Hydrogenimonas sp.
AGAAGGCATCCACCGTCTCCGCATCCGTCGCCCCTTTGACATGGACCCGCCCGATGTCGTGAAGGTAGGCATGCTCGGGGCCCACGCCCGGATAGTCCAGACCGCTGGCGATGGAGTGGACCGGGGCCGGTTCCCCCTCTTCGGTCTGCAGCAGGATCGATTTGAAGCCGTGCAGCACCCCCTCTTTGCCGTACTCCAGCGTCGCGGCGTGATCGCCCAGACGTGTTCCTTTGCCCAGAGGTTCGACGGCGTAGAGCTCCACCTCGTCGTCGATGAATCCACTGAAGATCCCCATGGCGTTGGAGCCGCCGCCGACACAGGCGACCACATGGTCGGGCAGTTCGCCGCCTGTCATCTCCATATACTGCTCGCGTGCCTCGATCCCCACGATACTCTGGAAATCGCGCACCATCAGCGGAAAGGGGTGCGGCCCGACGACGGAACCGATGGCGTACATCGCGGTATCGAGCTGCGAGAGATAGGCTTCGAAAGCCGAATCCACCGCTTCCTTGAGAGTCTTCAGCCCATGGGTGGCGGGCACCACTTTCGCCCCCAGGATCTTCATCCGCACGACGTTGGGGTGCTCCTTTTCGATGTCGACCTCACCCATATGGATCTCGCACTCCAGCCCGAAATAGGCGCACGCCGTCGCCAGAGCCACACCGTGCTGGCCGGCCCCCGTTTCGGCGATGAGCTTGCTCTTGCCCATGCTTTTGGCCAGAAGCGCCTCGGCCATGCAGTGGTTGAGTTTGTGGGCGCCCGTATGGTTCAGATCTTCGCGCTTGAAATAGATCTGGGCTCCGCCCACGGCGTCGCTGAGACGTTTGGCGTGATAGACCGGCGTAGGGCGTCCCTGGTAGTGTTTGCGTATTCGCCGAAGCTCCGCCAGGAATTCGTGGGATTTGCGCAGCTTCATGTAGGCTTCGGTGATCCGTTCGAACTCGTCGACCAGCTGGGGCGGCAGGAAAGCCCCGCCATACTCGCCGAAATAGCCCTTTTCGTCAGGCTGTGATTTGAGGTAGGAATGTTTCATGAAAAGGTTCCTTGGAAAGAGTCTCTATGGGGGAAAGGGCCTTTGCCCCGTTTCCGTTTACCGATTTCCTATTTCCCTGTTTTCAGGATTCAGATCAGTCCCAGTTCTGCGAAAATCGGCTCCAACGCGGCAAATTTTTCCGTCAACTGCTCGATCAGCGTTCCGAAAGCCTTGTCCTCTTCGTACCACTCCTCAATGTGGGCGATGGCGTTTTTCTTCTCTTCTTCGCTCAGTTTGTCGGATTTGAGAATCGCGGTTTTGATCTCTTCGAGTTTTTCATGATGCTTGTGATGGGCCATAGGGTTGCTCCTTTTTTATGTAATCTTACACTCAATTTGATTAAAAGTTTCTCTTACTTTCGCTATGATTGCACAGTAAACACCATTTCCAAACGTGAGGGACACCGTGAACGAACTACTGGGCAAGACTTTCTACGGCAATACGATTTTCGAATGGATGGTGGCGGCGGGAGGAATTCTCCTGTCGATTCTGATCGCGAAGACGGTCTACTGGCTCATCGGCCATTTCATCAAGAAAATCACGGAAAACACGAAAAACCGCTTCGACGACATTCTGGTCGACATGCTCGAAGAGCCGATCGTCTTTACGATGATCATCACTGGGATCTGGTACTCCCTGCATCTTCTTCGGCTGTCAGATCTGGTCGAATCGATTCTGGCGAAGAGTTACTACGTCCTGATCATCTTCACGGCCGCCTGGGTCGTGACCCGTCTGGTGGACGCCATTTTGGAGACCTATCTGGTCCCCTACGTAAAAGAGAGCGAAGGAAAGCTCGACGACCAGTTGCTCCCGATCGTTCGCAAGGGTTTCAAGCTCTCGGTCTGGGCCATCGCGATCATCGTGGCGCTGGACAACGCCGGCTACGACGTCAAAGCGGTCCTGGCGAGTCTGGGTATCGGCGGTCTGGCCCTGGCGCTGGCGGCCAAAGATACGGTGGCCAACCTCTTCGGCAGCTTCACGATCTTCGTGGACAAACCCTTCGTCGTGGGTGACCGGGTCAAGGTCAAGGGTTACGACGGCTTCGTTCGGGAAGTGGGCATCCGAAGTACGCGCCTGCAGACTCTCGACGGCCGCATGGTGACGATCCCCAACCAGTTCGTCGCCAACGAAAGCATCATCAACGTCACCAGCGAACCGAGCCGGAAAATCACGATGGATCTGGGGCTCACCTACGACACTACGCCGCAAAAGATGGAACAGGCCATGCAGACGCTGCGTCAGATCGCCCAGGCACATCCCAACGTCGAAGAGAAGATCGTCACAGCTTTCACCGAATTTCTCGACTCGGCGCTCAATATCCGTTTCATCTACTACATCAAAAAAGGCGCGCCCGTCTTCGATACCCAAAACGACATCAACATGGAGATCCTGCGAAACTTCAACGACCTGGGACTCGAGTTCGCCTTTCCCACCCATACGGTCTATACGAAAACCGCCTGAGCCGCCCTCCTTTCAGGCGGCCGGTCTTCAATCTTTTTTGGTTACCATCCACTTCTTGAAAGGCTGCAGCGCGTCGATGAAATCGGCTACATCCTTCATTTCATCCTCCGTCAGAGGAAGGGTCGGCATCGCGTTGGCGCTGTAGCCGAATTTTCTGTACATCCTGTCGGGACTCTCGACATAATCCATGATCTCCTGTTTCGTCCGGGTATAGGAGACGAGATTGAAATCGCGCCCCAGCCCGCCGGTCATGTGGATACTGTGACACTGGGCACAGTTGGCCTCGTAGACGGCTTTACCGCGCTGGGCGTCGGCGAATGTCGCGGAAAA
>NZ_JAOZOZ010000056.1:2924-10513 GCF_029933015.1 Hydrogenimonas sp.
GCCGACTGGTAGAAAAGAAGGCTCGCGGCATAGGCGAGCAGCGGCAGAAAAAGGGTTTCGAAAAGGGCCATTTTCCATCCAAACTCCTGCTTGATGGCGGCGATGGTCGAGATGCAGGGGATATAAAGTAGCACGAATATCATATAACTGTAGGCGGCGAGCGGCCCGCTAAACTGTGCCTCGAGCCTTTCTTGCAGCGTCGTGTCACGCTCTGTGGAATCCTCAACGCTTCGCAAAATCCCGATCATGCCGGCAGCGGCCTCCACCAGGGCATCCTTCAGACTCTCAAGCTGCTCCAGGGTATCTTCTGCGAGATTCGCCTCGGCCGATGCGTGGGGATGGCCCGTTTCGACCCCGTAGATGGTCCCGAGCGACCCCACCACCACCTCCTTGGCGATCGTGCCGGGAATCAGCGCCGCGATCGGCTCCCACGCCTCGCCGAACCCCAGGGGTTTGAAAAGGGGCGTGAGTGTTTTGGCGCTTTTGGCGAGCCAGGAGTCGTGCACGTCCGATCCAGGCGGCAGATGGATCACCCCCCACAAAATCACCGACGCCGCCACGATCACGGTACCGGCCCGGACGATGAAATCCTTGAGTCTGGGCCACATCAGCACCCATACGGCTTGAAACGTCGGCATATGATAGGCGGGAAGCTCGAGAAAGAAGGGCTTCTCCTCCTCTTTGGGCAGCACTCTGTCGGCGACAGTGCCGACCAGAAGCGCCACGACGATGCCCAGCAGATAGATCGACATGATCACGAAAACCTGATGTTCGGTAAAAAATAGTGCCGTAAAGAGGGCGTAGATGGGGAGCCTGGCGCTGCAGCTCATCAGGGGAATCATCAGGGCGGTGATGATCCGCTCCCGCCGGCTCGTGAGTGTCCTCGTGGCGTAGATGGCCGGGACGTTGCAGCCGAACCCCATGATCATCGCGATGAAGGCGTTGCCTTTGACACCGAAAGTCCGGGCCAGCCTGTCGAGAAGGAAACTGACCCGCGCCATGTAGCCGCTCTCCTCCAGCAGCGCCATGAAAAAGTAGAGCAGAAACAGAAGCGGCAGAAACGAAAGCACCAGCCCTACACCCCCGACGACACCCTCCACCAGGAGCGAATCGGCCCACTCCGGCAGACGGGAACCGACGAAGAGATGGAGATATTTTCCCACGTAGTTTTCGAAAAACCGGCCCGTCCACTCCACCAGCGGCGCGCTGCCGTCGAAGGTCATTTTAAAGAGCAGAAACATCACCAGAAAAAAGATCGGAAGGGAGAAGAAGGGGTGCAGAACCAGGGCGTCGATCCGGTCGCTGAGCACCGTTCTGTCGACGATCGGTTTCGTCAGCACTTCCTCGAGAATCGCGTCGATCGCCTCGTACCGCGAACGGGTGACGATGGTTTTGATCGGGAGTTTCATATGCTTTTCCAGCCGCTCCGTCGCGCCGGCGGCGAAATCGACGATCTCGTCGGCTCCCTTTTTTTTCGCCAGTTCGAGGGCGAAAGGATCCCTTTCGATCAGTTTGATCGCGAAGAGTCTGGGGGGATAGGGAAGATCGGCGGCGTATCTTTCGAGCCGATGGAGAAGCAGGGCGATCTCCTTTTCCAGGTGACTCTGCAGCGGCTGGATATTCGGGATCCTCCTCTTTCGGACCGCTTCGACGGCGCATTCGATGAGCCGTTTGGCGCCCAGCCCCGTCGAGCCGACGGTGGGCACGACACACACTCCCAGGATCTCCTCCAGCCTGGGAATGTCGATCTCGTATCCGCGTTTGGTGAAGTCGTCGAACATGTTCAGAGCCAGGACCATCGGCCGGCCCATGTCGGTCAGCTCCAGGGTCAGATAGAGGTTTCTGCGCAGCGCCGTGGCGTCGACGACGTCGATGATGCCGTCGATCGGATCGTAGGCCAGGACGTTGCGGGTGATCTTCTCTTCCAGAGAATAGGGGCTGAGGGTGTATGCGCCGGGCAGATCGACCAGGGCGATCTCCTCGCCTTCGTAACGAAAAAGCGCCTCTTTCTTCTCGACCGTCACTCCGGGCCAGTTCCCCACCTCCAGGTCGCTGCCGGCGATGGCGTTGATCAGTGCCGTCTTTCCGGTGTTGGGATTGCCGACGAAAGCGATCTTCACCTTTTGGCTCCTCTCCCTTTTCTGACTCTCAGCTGCGAGATCGGCTCCACCTCGATTTTGGCGGCATCCGCTCTGCGCAGCGCGATAAACGTATCCTCCACCCGGATCTCGATGGGATCGCCCCATGGCGCTCTGCGTACCAGTTGGACCGGCTCGCCGCAGAGTACCCCCAGCTCCATCAGCCGGGTTTTGAGCTCACCCAGATCGCCGATCGATTTGACGATCGCTTTCTGTTTCTCCTGAAGATCCGCCAGTGTCATCGGTTATTTCAGCACTTTCGAACGCTTCAGCGCCGCTTCGATCTCATCTTTGGCCACGTCACCCGTCAGTTCCAGCTCGACGGCGCCGTCTTCGCCCCGCACCTGCATGTCGCGGATCTTCTCTTTCGTTTTATCACTCATGCATTCACATGCTCCCGTGGCGCAGTTTTCGACCATTTTGACGATATTCTCTTTTTTCACTTCGCCGCTGAAGGCGATTTTGACTCCGTTACCGGTAGCGTGGACCTCTTTTTTCACATCAACTCCTTCTCTATGCGGGGCAAAAGCCGCGATTGAATCTCTTTGAGCGTCTTTACGAAGGCTTCGTAGGGTTTGCCGTCGGGATCTTCGAAACCGACATGGATACTCTTGGTACCACCGGGGAAAAGGGGGCAGCTCTCTTTGGCGTTGTCGCAGACCGTCACGACCAGATCGAAAGGCCCCTTTTCCATCGCTTCGTCGACGGTTTTGGAGTGGTAGCCATCCTCCCACGCCCCCTCCTCTTCCAGCACCTTTCTGGCGTCGGGGTTGACCCTGCCGCCCGGATTCGACCCGGCGCTGAAGGCTTCGATGCCCCGGGCTCGCAGATAGCGATTCACGAGAGCTTCGGCGATGATGGAGCGGCAGCTGTTTCCGGTACAGAGTATCAGAACTTTTTTCATTGGCGCATCTTCAGAGCGTATTCATTTCGACATTGTCGAAGTTCCGGCGGTAGTATCGCATATAGAGGACCTTCTTTTCAAGGGCCTCGATCACTTTTTGGCTGAAGTCGAGATCACCGAATAGATGGGCATGGTGCAGCCCCCCGGGGCTGAAGACGTTGATCTCCAGCAGTTTATCTCCGACGATATCGAGCCCCACCAGGAACATCCCGTCCTGGACCAGTTTCGGCCGGACGATTTCGGCGATCCGCAGCATCCCGTCGGTCACTTCCGCCGCCTCCGCATGGCCGCCGGCGTGGATGTTGGAGCGTATATCCTTCCTGGCCGGAATACGCCGGAAGGCGCAGTAGCGGCCGTCTATCTGCAGGGGTTCGGCATTCATCAGAAAGAGACGTACATCGCCGTGGACCGCTTCGGGGATGAAGGCCTCGGCGATCGCGTAGCCGTCCCTAAAGAGTGCGTCGGCCATCTGGTGGAGGTTGGCCGCGTCTTCGGGCTGGACGAAAAAGACACCCCGCCCCGCCGAACCCATCAGCGGTTTGAGGATGATGCGCCGGTCATGTTTTTCGTAGAACCTCTCGATCTCCGAATAGTTCCTGGCGATCACCTTTTCGACACGCACCTCTTTCGGGAAGTGCTGGAAGTAGAGTTTGTTGATCGCCTTGCTCAAGCCGTCAGGATCGTTGAGCACGATGACCCCGTGGCGCATCGCGGTCCGCCCGAAGACGATCGCGGCATGCTGTGCCCAGGATGACTGGATATCCTGGGCCGGGTCGTTGCGCAGCATCAGGATATCGAGATCGTCCACCGTGATTCTCTCTTCGCGGGCGCTACTTGCCCTGATCGCCTCGTAATAGGCTCTCTGGTCCCCATAGCTCCCTTCGGCGACGCTTCTGGCATGGGCATGCACCATTTCGTCGCAGTTGTAGACGAAATCGCCGACACCCATAAGCCACACTTCATGCCCCATCTTCGTGGCGGTCAGAGCCAGCTGTATCGTCGAGCTCGGCAGAGGTTCGTTCAGCAGGTCGTTGATGACAAAACCGAGTTTCATAGGTATCCTTTTTCGATCAGATCGAGAAGTGTCAGTCTGCTTTCGCGGATCTCCCGCAGCCGGCGCTTCGCCTCAGGCGTTTCGAGCCACCGGGGCCACAGCGGCGGCTTTTCGAGGATTTCACGGTACTGCAGCTCTTCGATCAGCGGGATATGCTCGGCGGCGATCTTGCCGACGAAGAGCGGTTCGAGCGGACCCTCTTCGTGCAGATAGTCGAAGATGCCGATGAGCCCGCGCAGATAGACGGCATCTTTCGTCAGCCCGCCGCCACGGAAGACGCGCGTCGTGATCGTGAACGCGCTCTTTTCCCCGAAGTCGTACTCCTCCCGCAATACCGAAAAGACCTCGTCGAAAGGTCTGCCTTCGCAGAGCAGATGCACGGCGATCACCCGTGCCGCGAGAACCCGCAATCGCGCTTTGCTGATCCCTCCGCTCAGATACTCGGAGAGTACGGCGATCCCCTCCTGCATCTCGTCGTAGCCGCTGAGGCCCGTATGGAGCTGCCTGAAGGGCTGGGCCAGGCCGTTGGTATAGGTCAGCACATGGGTGCCGATCTCGTGATGGAGCAGCGCTTCGATCCGCTTTTTGGGAAAGTGTGCCGAGCGTGAAATCAGGAAATTGCCGCCCGAAACCATCGCCCCGGCGACGATGTCGTCGCGTATCTCCACCCTCGACCTCATCTGCGGATAGAACGTTTTGTAGTATGCGATCTCCTCTTCCGCACGTTTCGCGAAGGTTTCCGCGTCCACCGCATCCTCCCGGGCGTCGGCTTCGACATCTTTTTTTTCGTGGGGCAGAAGCTCCAGCATGCGCCTGGCCGTCTTGAGCAGATCCTCCTCCACCCTGCCGTATGTCGGAATGCTGCCATAGAGGAAGTTCGGCGTGTCACGGTCGAAAAGCAGCGTGAGCTTTCTGTCGAGCTCCACCACTTTCTGTCCGAAAAGTTCGAAAAGGGTCGGATCCTCGATCTTCGCGACCGGGATATCGAAGAGTCTCCGTTTCATCCGGGCGATATCGAAAGGTCTCGGCCGGTAGAGGAAACGGGGTGTGCCCCTGAAGCCTTCCGCCCTGAAGCGCCGCCACGCCTCCTCCGTATTGACCGGTGTCACCTGTAGAAGGAAATCGAAGGCATCCTCGATTTCGGCAAGCGCGCTGTCGACTTCCCATACCGCCTTCGTCACGAACCGCCTTCCCATCATCGCGTAATGGGTCGGACAGCTTCGGGTCATGTCGACCGTGAAGCGGAAAAAGGCCTTTTTGAGCGCTTTGCTGATGCCTCTTCGCAGCGCGTAGAGTTCCAGTGGGAAAAGGGTCTCCCCCGCCGCGTCACGATAGAGCGGAGAGACTCCCAACCCTACGATATGGGTGCTGTGACGCTGCAGAAACTCCCTGGAAAGTATGGGTTCGAAAAATGGGGGCGCAGGGCTCTCTTTTTCGATGAAGACTTCCGCTTTCAGGCGATGAAGCGACACCCTTCCCAGCCATGTGCGCAGTGTTTCGACGGTCGAAAGGAGCTCTTCGGGACGCTGTGCGCGGATCCGGAAAAGGGGACGATGCGCCTCCTCCTCATCGACATTGCGGTTTTTTGGAGAGAGTGCCCAGAGTTCCAGAATCAGAAAGCCGCCGAAAATTTCCGACATCGTTTCGGCGATCGCCTCCACCAGCGGCGAGAGATCGGCCCCGTCCATCACGGTGATGTAGGAGGCTTCGCTCTCCACCAGTCGCTTCGTCCCCACATCCGCACCATGGGGCGGCTTCCTGTAGAGACAGAGAAAAGGAAGCTGACGGTCGATATGGATCCGTCCTCCCTCCGGCAGCTTTCTTCTGACGGCACGGTTGGCTTTCAGATCCGAAACGATCTCTTCGATCGGCAGGTCGGTCGGCTCTCTATCCTTCACGGTTTCACCCCCATTTCACTCAAAGAGGCCTCGATGCCGGGCATCGCCGCCTTGAGCATGGTATGGAGCCGCTCGATGCGCATCAGATCCACCTTCCCTTCCCACTCGTCCATAAATATCTTTTTGAACTCCACCGAAAGGACGCAGGCGGACTCCCCGAACCGCCGGTGGATCCATTCTGCCATATACCCTCCCTGAAACTTCACGTTTTCCCGCACATCGAGCCGGCTGCCGAAATAGTCGAAGCTCCGCAGATCGTCGATGAAACGTCCGATCAGAGACTCCCACGCACTTCTGTCGGCCAGCGTCGCCGTGCCGACATTGATGTCCGGATTCGTTTTCGGGTCGTCGGGCGGGGCGTCGGGTCCGCCACGCCGGTGGTTGTAGCTGTGGAGGTCCAAAAGGACGATCCGGCCGTATCTGGCCACGATCGCCTCGAGATAGGCCTCGAGCTCTTCGTAGAAAGCGTCGTAGAGTCTCAAGCCGTGTTCCACCATCTCGTCGGTGGGAGGTTCTCTCCAGAGTTCGAGGCCCCAGGCGTCCGCCGGGGTCCGGTAGACCGCTTTTTCCCGAGGCCTATTGAAATCGACGACGAAACGGGAGACGGAGACGGTGATGCGGTTGTCGCAGATCGAGGTCATCCGGTAGGTGCATGGATCCTCCTCCCGCAGCCTTGCCGCCTCATCCAGGACGAGCCGCTCCGCCACGTCGTGGGTGAGGTCGTGGCCGTCGTGGATCGCCGCCGCGACGATCGGCCCCTCCCCGGGACACATCATCCACTGGCTCCCCTTCATGGCGAAGTGTCGAGCCAGAGTTTCGGGCGAACGTTTCGAATGTTGCATCAGGCATCCTTTCCGATCTTTCCCTGGGGAAAAATCTTCTCTATCCTCGTTGTAATTCCGTCAGCTCCATCAGGGCGTCGTGCATCTGGAAATAGCCGATCATCGTCTCGAACATCATGCGCCACACCAGCTCCATCGAGAGAAAAAGTACGAGAAAAAAGAGGAGTGTCATGACTTTCCGGCCCGTTTCCAGGGTGTCGTAGAGCCTTCTTAGCTCTGCGCCGGCATTGCGGCACCATGGAAGCGTTCGGACGAGGCGGCGGCGCAGATACCAAAGAAACAGCGGCATCCCCACCGCCCCCGCATAGTAGAAGAGTATCAGAACGTCCTGCGCGATGAATCTCTCGAACGTCAGGAAGTCCCACATACGCTCTACTCCTCACACAGCTCTTCGCGGATGCGGGGGATCAGAAGGTTTTTCATCTGATGAAGCTCCCGCTCGTAGGCCTCGAAAGGCTTGCCCTCGGGATCTTCGAAGCCGATATGGATCTCTTTTTTGGCACCCGGAAAGGTGGGACACGCCTCCTTGACGTTGTCGCAGACCGTCACGACCAGGTCGAAGTCGAGACTCTCCAGATCATCAAGGCTTTTGGACCACAGATGCTCCGTTTCGATCCCGTCCTCCGCCAGCACCTGCAGCGTTTCGTGATCGACGGCACCCTTGGGATTCAACCCCGCACTCTCGGCGTGCAGATCGCAGACATTTTTGAGGTAGTGGTTGATCAGCGCTTCCGCCATGATCGAGCGGGCGGC
>NZ_JAOZOZ010000182.1:0-1096 GCF_029933015.1 Hydrogenimonas sp.
GAAACGCCGGCCGAAACCTCCGCCTTTGGCGAACCCGCGGCCCATGCCTCTTCCCATACCCGGACCCCTCTCTTCGAAACGTCCGGGGAATTCAGGTTCGATGTCGGCAAATGTTTCGTCTCCGAAAGTACCGTTCATGCGGCGGCGAAGGCCTTTTCCGGCGCCTTGGAAATTTCCGCCGAAACCTCTTCCGGCTCCCCGGCCCATACCGCGGCCGAAACCGCACCTTCCGTTTCCGTTTTGTCCAAATCCTTTTCTCATGACATATCTCCTTTTTTCAATTTTTCGAGTATCTCTTCGATACTTCCTGTCGCCTCGACGGGCCGGATACCCGCCTCCAGCAGATTCTGCCGCATCCCTTCGCCGATCGTGGCGGCGACGAAGATGTCGGCCCCTTTTTTCGCGAGAAACTCGGGGATGATGCGTCCCGTCCCCAGGTGCCTCGCACCTTCGTTCATCTTGCCCAGCTCGATTCCCTCGTCACGGATGCGCCGCAACACGGGGTTTTCCGCCGTCTCCATCTTTTCGCCTTCCGGCAACCGGTAGAAAACGATCTTTTTGGCCAGGGCGATGTGGCGTGAAACCGTTCTTTCGTTAGCCGTCACGATCGCCACGATACGTTTTTTCATCTTCTTCCTTTATCATCAGTATCTTGCCGTGCAACAATGCGTCGGCCACCTTTTTGTGGGCACTCTGGAGGATGCGGGAAAAGGTGGATCGGGATATACCCATCCGCTCCGCACACGCTTCCTGATAGAGCCCCTCGAAATCGGCGAGTCTCAGGGCTTCGAGTTCGTCGTGCCCCAGGACGACGCGTTCGAGCATCGACCCGCGCTTGCCGCACGGCTTGTAGCAGACGGTCTCCGGCTCGAATCCGATCTGCCGTTTCTGCCGCTTCCTGCCCCGTCCGTTCATGGGCGACTCCTTTGTATTTTGGGAATATGATCATATTCTTTTCGCATTATAATGCACATATGTCCATTTTGTCAACCCTTGACATTTTCAGCCAAATCGTCATATCATTCGCTTTAAAAGCCTATAATGCAAATCATAAAGCGGACTAACTATCCAGTTATTTCGTCAATGTTTAATCTTT
>NZ_JAOZOZ010000182.1:1196-2642 GCF_029933015.1 Hydrogenimonas sp.
CAAAACTTCCTGGCCGCCTCCGGGGGCGACGCCTCATGAGCGGCATCGATCTGGGGACCGTCTTTCTGGTCGCCTTTCTGGGCAGCATCGGCCACTGCATCGGTATGTGCGGCGGCTTCGTCATGGCCTACAGCGCCGCGAAGATCGACCAGGAGTGGGGCAAAGGACACCAGAGTCTCGCCCATCTACTCTACAACACCGGCCGGGTCGCCGCCTACATGATCATCGGGGCCCTCTTCGGAGCGCTGGGAAAGGTCTTCTCCTTTTCGATGGCGAGCAAAGGGGGTCTTTTCATCTTTATCGGCGTGCTGATGGTGCTGATGGGGCTCTCCCTCATGGGAAAACTCAAATTCATCACCTATATCGAAAGCTCCGGCGCCAACAGCGGCCTTTTTCGCAGCCTCTTTCGACGCCTGATCGCCTCCCGGTCTCTGCCCAGCTTTTTTCTGCTGGGCATGCTCAACGGCTTCATCCCATGCGGTTTCGTCTACTTCTTCGCCGCCTTCGCCGCCGCGACAGCCTCGCCTCTGTGGGGCGCTGTGGTAATGCTGGTCTTCGGTCTGGCGACCATTCCCGTCCTCTTCACTCTGGGCTTCTTTTCGAGCTCTCTGATGCAGAAGGTAGCGTTCCGACAGATCGCCGTGAAGACGGCGGGGGCGCTCGTGATCCTCTACGGCCTCTTCACCGGATACAAGGGCTACATGCTCATCACCCATCCCGAAACGATCAAGACCAAGATGATCCATATGAAAGAAGAACTCGGGAAAGAGCTGAAAGAACACCATGAAGATTAGAACCACCCCTTCCGTCGTCGTCCGGCTGCTTCTTTGGACCGTGATGCTCGTCGGAGGTACGGCACTGGGACTGTGGCTCGATCTGCGATGGTATCGGGATCTGCTCTTTTCGCCCCTGTGGCATCTGCTCACATTTCCCCTCGGCTTCGTGATGATGAAGCTGGCCTTTCGCGCCGCCGCCGCGGGGGGCAGGGAGCTGGCCAGACACGGCAAATCCTCCTCCGACGTACCGCGTCTGGAGACCGACCGGCTGGTCACCACCGGCATCTATGAACATATGCGCCATCCGATGCTCTTCGGACTGACGCTGGTGCCTATGGCCCTGGCTTTCCTCGTCGGATCTCCTGCCTACATCACGCTCATCGCCCCGGTGGAGATGATTTTTATCGTCGTCATGGTGCTGACGTTCGAAGAACGGGAGTGCCGCCAGAAGTTCGGAAAGGAGTACGACGAGTACGCCCGGCGCGTTCCTCCGGTCTGCTTCAGACCCCCCTGCCTCAAACTTCTCTTTTCAGGAAAATAGAAGACTTTTTCCAAATGGCAAACCACGGTTTTCCGCGCTTTTCAGCTCATCCCGACCTTTGCCGCCTTTCTTCCCGACACTGTTTCCATATGGAACGATGTATCCAGGTTGCATTAAAGTTGATTGACA
>NZ_JAOZOZ010000183.1 GCF_029933015.1 Hydrogenimonas sp.
GACTACCGCTAAAATTTTCAGTTCTTTCATTTCAGCCTCCTTACACTGCTTTTTCGTTTTTGGTGATGAACGGCAGCACGATCCACAGTACAATGAACAGAACCGCCGATACCAGACCGATCGTATTGAAGATACCTTCCGGAGGAAGTTTACCCATGACGGTCAACACGATCATGTCGACCAGCAGAATCCAGAACCAGTATTTGAAGATACCGCGCCGGCTTGCCGGTGCCACATTCGGACTCTTGTCGAGGAACGGAAGCAGGAAGAAGATCACCTGCGCGAAACCGAACGCGATCAGACCCGGATCTTTCGGGAACGGTCGAAGAATCTCGTAACTCCACAGGAAGTACCACTCGGGATAGATGTGCGGCGGTGTCTTCAGGCCGTCCGCCGGGTCGAAGTTGATCGGATCCATCGCGAAATCGAAGTGCCAGAAGACCAGATAGAAGTAGAAGATCAGGAAGATCGAGACGACGAACATATCTTTGGAGAGGAAGTCGTTCGCGAAACGGATGACTTTCGACTCTTTTTTGTTGCCTTCCAGATACTTTTTCGCTTCGGCTTCGAAATCGATCTCTTCACCGTCCTGGTTGTTGACGTGCGGGATTCGCAGCGTACCGAAGTGCAGTCCGATCAGCGCCATGATCACCAGCGGCAGAAGCAGCACGTGGAGCATGAAGAATCGTGTCAGGAACGCCTGTCCGGGTACGTAGTCACCGCGGATCCATTCGACCAGTCCGTTGAGTTCCAGAGAACCGAGGCTGAAGAGGTTGGTGATAACCATACCGGCCCAGTAGCTCATCTGTCCCCAGGGAAGCATATATCCGCTGAACGCTTCGGCGGAGAATGTGACGAAAAGGAGCATACCGGAGATCCAGATCAGCTCGCGTCCTTTTTTGTAGGAACCGTAATAGATGCCCGTGAACATGTGGATGTAGATGATCAAAAAGACGACCGACGCGGCGACCGCGTGCATATGACGCCAGAGCCATCCGAACTCCACCTCTTTCATGATCGTGTAGTTGACGCTGTCGAACGCCAAATCGACGTTCGGCTGATAGTACATCAACAGGAAAATTCCAGAAATCAGAAGGATTCCGAACGTAAAGGCGAGGACCATACCCATCGCCCAGAGGAAGTTGATGTTTTTCGGAATCCAGTACTCTTCCGCCAGTACCCGTCGAAGGGTTCTGATCGCCAGGCGCTGGTCGAGCCACTCTTCCAGACTGTTTGCTTTTTCAAAATGTGCCATTTACCCGCTCCTTTAGGCCGTAAGGCCGGCTTCTTTCATCTTTTTGTACTCAGGGCCCTCTTCTCCCAGGACGATCGTCGTTCCTTCCAGTTTGAACGGAGGAATGACCATCGGACTCGGCGGCGGTGGCTTGATGGCGTCACCATTGGTATCGAACATGCCGCCGTGGCAGGCACAGAGGAAATCTTTCGAATCGGGGCGATACGCCGGAATACATCCGAGGTGCGTACAGAGACCGATACAGACGAGAAATCGGTCTTTGCCGACCACTACGTCACGATCGCTCTTTGGCATATCCTCGGTTTTCTTGAGAATGAAGATGGGTTTACCGCGCCATTTCTCGACGTTGAGTACGTTGGGCTCCGCAGCGGAAAGATCCACTTTCGTAAATCCAGCCGCTTTAACACTCGGAAGGGGGTCCCAGGTTTTTTTCGCCGCATAGAGCGCGGCGATTCCGCCCAGGGCAGCCCAACCGCCAAAGACTTTACCCATAAAGTCGCGTCGGCCGTTTTCTGCCATAGCTGATCCTTTTGTTGAGATTTTAAATCAGCTTATTATAGGGCCCAAAAGGTTAATTATCAATAAAAATTAGCTGAGCTTATCTTTAATATAGTGGGCGGCCACGCTGGCTGCATCTTTTCGTAGCACTTTCTCATCGTAAACGAATGTTTCGGCGAGTTTTTCGGCAACAGCCTCTTTCGAAAAATTTTCGATAACGGGAATGCCGAAAGATGAGAGCTTCTCTCTCCATGCCGCCGAAGATCCCGGTTTTTCCAGGTAGATGGGCGTCGAACCGGCGGCCAGAGCCTCGAGCGCGCTCTGAGGCGAAGAGGTCAGAAACCGTGTCGCATTCTTCAAAATCCCGTCGTAGCTCTCCGACTCCTCCACAGCTCTGAAACGTTTCGCCAGCTCATCACCGTACTGCATGAAAAAATAGTACCCCTCCAGCAGCGACACATCCAGCCCTTCGAAAGCCTCGGAGAGTTCCAGAAGCTTCTGTTCGTAATCGTCGTCCCCCCAGAAGTACCAGTTCCCTCCCGTGTGGGCGGAATTTTCGAAATACCGGGGATCGACGATATCCAGTTTCAGGATCCCCGCACCCTCTTTCATGCTCGAGATCAGCCCTTCGCCCGCCGAGACGAAATCCTCCGGATCGTCACTGATGCGTACGAAAGCCCTGAAATAGTCGGCCATCTCGTCCCACATCGCCCGATTCTCCTCTTCCGAATCGAAAACCAGCGCATCGCCGGGCGTGGCGATGTTGGCGATGTTGCGCACCACGTCCACACTGACGTATTTGGCTATACCGAACTGCTCTTTGGCATATTCTCCGGCACGAAAGTCGTTGGTCAGCATCGTCACGTCGACATCCATCGCCTTCA
>NZ_JAOZOZ010000184.1 GCF_029933015.1 Hydrogenimonas sp.
TCGGAAAGGAAGATGCCGGATATCGACCTATGAGAGCGCTGCTTCTCTTTCAGCTACTCGCCGTTTTTCTCTTCGCGGAGGCGATCCGGCAGTATGACGTGACGATCGATCTGCACGAAGACGGGTCGCTCGGCGTGAAAGAGGTGATCGATTACGACTTCGGCCCGGCGCGCAGACACGGCATCTTCCGCGACATTCCCAAAATGGTGACGGGACGCTACGGGATGCGCTCCATAGGGCTGGGAGATTTCAGCGTAACGCGCGACGGCGTGCCGGAGCCTTTCGAAAAACTCACCGTCGGCGGCGACGCGGGGCCGATGGTGCGGCTGAAGATCGGCAGGGGCGAAACGTTTCTCACCGGCTCCCACCGCTACACCATCGCCTACCGTGTCGCCCACGGCATCCTCTCCGCGCATGACGGCCGCGACGCGATGCGCTGGAACGCCGTGGGAACGGGCTGGGAAGTCCCAATCGACCACGCGCGCGTCACGGTACGCCTCCCCGAAAAACTGCTCTCCCGGCCGATAGAGTGGCGGACCTTCAGCGGACCCTACGGCAGCACGACGACCCGGGCCGTCCTCACAAAAAAGGCGCCGGATCTCTACGAAGCTTCCGTCGATGCGCTCGCTCCCCACGAAGGGCTGACGGTGGAAGCGGCGTTTCCGAAAGGCTCATTGGGGCAGAGCGGCGATTTCGACGAAGGTTTCACGGGATGGATGAAGCGGTGGTGGGCCTGGATCGTCCTGACACTCTTTACTTTGGGTGTCGTACTCTACTGGTACCGGCACGGCAAAGATCCCGCCATCGGATCGATCGCGCCGATGTACGGACCGCCGGAGGGGATCGACGTGCTGAAAGCGGGGCTCTTGATCGACCAGTTCGCGGACAACGAAGACATCGCCGCAGCCATCGTCGACCTGGCGAGACTCGGATATCTGACCATCGAGGAGAGAGCCACCGGCAACCCTCTCGCCGAGATCCCTCTGCTTGGCAAGGTTTTCAAGGGCAAGGAGATCGTCCTGGTCAAAACCGACAAGGATACAAAAGGGCTGCCGCCGGAGTACCGCACCATCCTCAAAAAGATGCTCTTTCCTCACGGAACGCAAGAATTCAGGCTCTTCGAACGCTCCGACGAACGGGCGAAGCGGTTTCGCGAGGGGTTCGAAAAGATCAACGAATCGCTTTATGAGTGGGCCAAAACCGCCGGATACATGCGGGAAAACCCCGAGACGGCGAGAAAAAGCTTCATCGTCAAGGCCTCTTTGGCTTTGGTGCCGTTTCTGCTGCCGGCGGCGTGGCAGACCGGCGAGATGCTGGGAGATTTCTCGCTGCTCTTTCCGCTGCTCTTCGTTTCGGCCTTTTTCGCCGTGGGCGCGGGAATGCTCGTTCTCGGGCACGGCGCGTCGTCGAAGATCACGGCGGTCTTCTTTCTCCTCGTGCCGCTGATCATCGGTTTTTCGGCCGTCGCGGATCTGGGACTGGAAAACGGCATGCTTTCGATTCCCCTGTTCATCCTGCTGCTCGCGATCTTTCCCATACTCTTTTTCGCCCGTCACATGGGAGTCTACACCCCCAAAGGGGCACGGGCCTACCGCCATCTGCTGGGATTCAAAGAGTTCATCGAAAGGGTGAAAGAGGACGAGCTGCGCCGCTTTCTGGAAGAGGATCCCAACTATCTCGACAAAACGCTTCCCTACGCCATGCTCTTCGGCAAAGCGGACCACTGGCTGAAATTCTACGCCCTGACGGCTGCGGGGACGCCTCTGTGGTACGACGGCGACGAAGATACGCTGATGCACCTGGACAGGCCCCTTTCGAGATTCGGCACCATGTCGCAGACCGCCACGAGCAGCGGCGGCGTCTCGGGAGGGGGAGGTTTCTCCGGCGGAGGAGGCGGGGGCGGGGGCGGCGGCTCCTGGTGACGAAACCGCCTTCAAATTTCAGGGGATACTCGGCGGGACGACCTCTTCGCCGAGCAGCGCGTAGCTTTTGCCCACCCTCGCCACGGGCTGAAACTCGATGGTCAGCCGCTCTTTGTCGGTGATGCAGGCGTCGTCGACGAACTGCGCCTTGATCTCCAGAATCAGCGGAACCGTTTTGCTTCCATTCAGATCGATTTCCCGGTAGAGTTCGCAAAAAAAGGCGACGGGCGATCCCTCGACCATCGGCGGGAATCCCTCGACCATCCCTTTCAGCGGTATTTCGAAGCGCTCCGCCTCGCTCTTGCCGTGCGCCATCTCCTTGGAGCTGAAATGCATCATCTCCAGATGCCCGGGAGAGACCATGCAGACCGTGCATTTTCCGGTTTTTCTCAGATTCGCCAGCGTGTCTTTGGGCGATCCGTCGCTTTTGTGGCCTACCGATACGATCATCGTCGGCGGATTCGACGACAATCCGGTGAAGTAGCTGAAAGGCGCCACGTTGACGACGCCGTTCTCTTCGGTCACGATCCAGGCGATGGGACGGGGAATGATGGTCTGCGCCATCAGCTTGTAGTTTTCGATCGAGTCGGTGTCGGAGTAGTCGAACAGCATGTTACCTCTTTGTCTATCTATTGAGCCGTATTCTATCAAAGAATATCGCTTTTTCGTTTCAGAT